>JAITOR010000042.1 GCA_031289855.1 Rickettsiales bacterium | reverse complement strand
CGCTATCTCTTTCAATAATTTAAGTTCAGCCAATAGACCATCATCCATAATACCATTTTCTCTTGCTACTTTTGCTACTTTTAGATTAAATTCTTTAATGAAAGAACTCAAAGGAATTGGAGGTATTACATCTGATGAAATTGGTGTTGATGATGGTGTTGGTAATGGTGTTGGTGATGGTGTTGTTGATGGTGGTGTTGGTGTTGATGTTGATGGTAATGGTGCTGGTGTTGGTGGTAATGGTACTGGTGCTGGTGTTGGTTCTGCTTTTACTGATGCTTCTGGTTCTGCTGCATCTAATGTTGGTGCTGGTGTTGGTTCTGCTTTTACTGGTGCTGTTGCTACTACTGGTTTCGCTGGTGTTGGTTCTGCTTTTACTGATGCTTCTGGTTCTGCTGCATCTAATGTTGGTGCTGGTGGTGGTGCTGCTCCTGTTGATGGTGCTGATGCTCCTTTTGCTGCTGATTTAGATTCTAGTGTATCTGCCTGGTGCTGCTCCTGTTGATGGTGTTGATTTAGATGCTGATGCCTCTACTGCTGGTGCTGGTGCTGATGCTGGTGATGGTTGTGATGTTGATTCTACTTTATCACGATGTTTACGATGTTCTTTCCTCTTTGATTCTGCTGGTGCTGGTGCTTCTGCTACACTTGCTAATGGCTTTCCAACTAAAGTCCCTCCTATTTTTAAATCTCTAATTTCTTTTATTGCAAAAATCCCCGCTTCAAATAAGGGTTTGAAAGCATTTTCAACCATTTCACTTCCAACATGAGCAGGGAACTCCAAAAAATCTTTTTCATTACAAATATATAATATAAAACCACCTTCTTTTTTCTCAAAAACAAAATTAGATTTAATATCGTTTCTATATTTTGCCAATATTCTAAATAAGGCATCAATATTAGGCTTTTTTCTTCTATACTCAATAAAAGCATCTGAAAATTTTTTTCTCTCTGCTAATAATATTTGTGTTTCTTTTGTCAACGCTGCATCTGTCATAATTATTTACCTATAATTTATTAAATATGAGTCAATAATAACACAAAAAAAAAAAAAAAAAGCAAGTTTATTTGATTAATTATTAATATTATTTTTATTTATTTAATAATAATAATAATATTGGTGAAAGATAAAAACATAATAAGAATAATGATAAATATAATAATAATAATGATGATGATATTTCATGTTTTTTTCAAATTATGCTCCTATATATTGTTAATATTGTTTATTATACATCATAAATGTAAATCATGGAAGTATATAAAAAAAATAAATATTTAATTATTATAATTGTTATCTAAACTTTTAAATAAAAGTTTTTATTTTTTGTAAATATTTTTCACTTTCATTGATTTTTACACTAACTTTTGCATAAATATTAAGTTTTATAACTGATAAAATAAAAGCAAAATTCAATTTTCGTCCCGTAATTTTTTCATATTTTTTCGCAATTTGCATGGCCATTGGTTTTTGCCATTTCAATATTGATATAAATTCCACATTGTAATTTGTGTAAATTGTGTCACCAAAATCAATAATCCCATTCATTTTTACATTGTCAACCATTATATTTCCTTGATGTAAATCATTGTGACACAGAACATTGTCTTCATCTTTCCACTCAAAATCACTAAAAATTTGCAAACAACAATTAAAATCATCCTCCAAATTATTTGTTTTTAAAAATGGCAACAGATTATCATAATTAAAATTAAGGTTATTCATGGTCAATTTATACTTGTAAAATGGTAAATTATTGGCATCCAATTTATCTTTTTCAAACAACGAAATGGAAATCGAATGCATTTCTTTTATAAAGTTCGTTAAATCATCAACTATATTAGGTTGCTTTGTATCAATATTTTCAAACATATTGGCATGCTCTAAATCCATACTTGGTATATAATTCAATACACAAAAAGTTTTTGAATAATCTTTTTTTTTCTTTAAAAAACTAAAACTTTTCTTATCAGTGTCATATATTTTGATGCTTGGTATAATTGCTTTTGTTATATAAGGTTTTATTTTATCAGTAATTGTTTTTTCCTTCTCATAGACACAATCAAATCGATTGTTGGGCTTTGGAAAACGAAAAACCAATTCTTTATTGATAATAACTATATCACTTTCCCATCCATTGGCAATAAACTCATAGTTTTTAATATCCATTGGAAAATACTTTAAAATGGTATCTTTATACATTTTATTTGTTTACTTTTTTAACATCTCTATCATAAAGCATCGCAGAAAATTCAGATTCAATAACCTTTTTTCCATCCACATAACCAATGCCTTCAATCACATATATTGACAATTTTTCTTTCAAAATTTTAACACTTAAATTCAATTGATCACCTGGAACCACTGGTTTTCTAAATTTTACTTTTTCAATTCCAGTAAATAAAATTCCACAATTTTTTGGGGCTTTTTTACCAAGAGATTTTATCACAAGCACAGCTGCCGTTTGAGCCAATGCTTCTATTTGCAATACACCAGGCATGACTGGTTCATTTGGAAAATGTCCTTGAAAAAAATTTTCATTCATAGTCACACATTTAATACCAGTTGCACTCTCATTTTGTTTAAAATCAATGACTTTGTCAATGAGCAAAAATGGGTATCTATGTGGTATATAGGTCATTATTTCGTTTATATTTATAATCTCTGCCATATTTATAAAAACATTTTAATAAGTATTATTTAACAAGATATGATAATTTTGTCAAATTATTTTTGCATATTTATCATTATATAAATTTGCAAAATATTATTTATTGTGCTATCATACAGGTATATATTTAATTGTTATTATGAACGTAAAAATAAGAAAATTTTTAATATTTGCGATGTTCCTCATTTTTTCTCACAACAAAGTTTTCGCAAGTTTTTTAAACGAAATGGGTTTTACTGCTAAAAAAAATTTAGATGGCGGTTTTGCTTACAGATTGATTTCCAATTATAGAACTTTGCAATGCTACATACTTACCGACGATAAAGCGTCCTATGTAAAAGATGTTAATGACAATTTAATACAATGTGATTGTGTTGCTGATCCTTCCAATATTAATGCCTTTATGCCTTTAAATCCCGATAAAACATGTGGAGAAAATTTAATTTATCATCAATCTTTAAATAAAAAATATAAAGTTCCTATTCCCATATACAAATATAGCGATAAATATGATGGCTGTTATTTTGGTGACAATGTATATCCAAAAGGAAAGGAGTATTTAGCGCTTTTTGATACCCTTGATTGTAAATTAGCGACATACATGCGATACACTCCATTGAATGACCCATTACCTGGAATTATCATGGTTACAATATCTGCTATATTTTTTAGTCCTGTGGCAATACTTTTTGTAATAGCGAGTGTTGCAATATTCTTCTTTTTAGTTGCGTTGACGGTGAATATTTTATATATATTTTTAACCTCCATGTTTTCAATAAATTTACTTGTTTTTATAAGTCCATTGATATTTCCAACAATGTTATTTGAAAAATACAAAAATGCCTTTACTTCTTGGTTTAAACAAATGTATGGTTATATTTTACAATTTATTTTTATGATTATATTTGCCTCTATATTTATATTAGTTATAGATAAATTTGGTGTGGGTGATGGTGTGAAATTTGTGGGACATGGTGAAGGCGGAAGATTGCCAAGTATCATGTGTAGCGAACATACAAGTTTATTGTGTATATTTAACTTTGATAAAAATTCTGGAACAAAATTTCCATTGGGAAAAACATTGGGAACATTGTTGGGAATTGGTCCATTAGTAAATGTAATAGAAGCATTAACAACTGATTTTACAAAAACAATCAATACTTTAATTACATTTGCTGTGCTAATTTGGTGTTTACAGCAATTGATGTATAAACTTCCAGGTATTGTGAATGCAATAATTGAAGGTGGTGGTGAAGTCTCTGGTAAGTCTCTTGATTTCAAAAGTGATGTGAGAAATAGGGTTAAATCTGGTGTACAAATTGCGGGAAAAGTTGGTTTTTATGGAGCAAAATCAACGAAAGACAGATTGCAAAAAGCAAGAACTTCATTTCAATCATGGAAAGCATCGAATAAGTATGGGACACAAAGAGAAAAAGATACTGACAGGTCCGCAAATACTGGTTTGGACAATGAAAATGATAGAAATGAACCAAAAAAAGAAAAACCAACAAAAACGGATTAAAATTAATTTTAACAATACAATAAATAATTTTGCTTTTATAATTCATAATATTATTATCTAACTTATATAATAATGGTTTGTTTTTATGGCCTATAATCACAAAAATATTGAAAAAAAATGGCAAAAATTTTGGACTGATAATAAGACCTTTGAGTTTAAAGTTGATGATAAAAGAGAAAAATTTTATGTCTTATCTATGTTTTTGTATCCATCGGGTGAAATGCATGCTGGCCATTTGAGAAATTTTACTATTGGAGATGTGAATGCAAGGTATAAAAGATTGAGAGGTTATAATGTTTTGCACCCGACAGGTGCTGATGCTTTTGGGCTTCCTGCGGAAAATGCTGCGATAAAAAATAATATACATCCCAGTGAATGGACGAAACAAAATCTTGCAAGAATAATGGGGGATTTTTTAACATGTGGTTTATCTTTTGACACTTCAAGAACATTTGCCACTTGCGAACCAGAATATTACGGATTTCAACAGGAAGTATTTATAAAAATGTATGAAAAAGGAATAGCATTTCAAAAGGAAAGTTATGTAAATTGGGATCCAGTGGATCAAACTGTGCTTGCAAATGAACAGGTTATAAATGGTAGAGGTTGGAGAAGTGATGCGATTGTAGAACGAAAATTGTTAAAGCAATGGTTTTTTAAAATCACTGATTATGCCGAAGAATTGTTGCAAAATCTCAAAAATGGAACACTTGATGGTTGGCCAGAAAAAGTTAGAATAATGCAGGAAAATTGGATTGGAAAAAGTGAAGGTGCAATGTTGGAATTTGAAATTGCCACTACAGAACAAATAAAAAAAAATGCTAAGTCAATTAAAGTTTATACAACTCGTCCCGACACATTGTTTGGTGCAAGTTTTCTTGGAATTTCGATTGATCATCCCATTGCACAAGATTTAGCAAAGAATAATAAAGAAATTGCTGATTTTATTGCAGAAGCAAAAAAAGGAAGTGCCAATGAAGAAGAAATTGAAACTATGGAAAAAAAAGGCATAGCCACAGGTATTTATGTGAAAAACCCATTCAAACTAGAGCAAGAATTACCTGTATATATAGCAAATTTTATTCTAATGGATTACGGAACTGGAGCAATTTTTGGATGTCCCGCTCATGATGAAAGAGATTATGAATTTGCAAAAAAATATGGATTACCAATAAATGAAGTGGTTACAAATGCTTTAGGCACCAATAAGGAACTTCCATTCACGGAAGAGGGAATTGCCATTAACTCTTATTTTTTAAATGGTTTTACCACAAAAGAGGCAAAAGCAAAGGCAATTGATAAAATTGAAGAAATGGGTATTGGCACAAGAAAAATAAATTATCGTTTAAGAGATTGGGGACTTTCGAGACAAAGATATTGGGGATGTCCTATTCCTATGGTGCATTGTGAACATTGTGGTGCGGTGCCTGAAAAAATTGAAAATTTGCCAATCAAATTACCAGAAGATGTTATATTTGATGGCAAAGGAAATCCACTCGATAAACATCCCACTTGGAAACATTGTACTTGCCCCATATGTGGAGGGGTTGCAGTTAGGGAAACTGATACTATGGATACTTTTGTGGATTCGTCCTGGTATATGTTAAGATTTGTTGATTTGGACAAAAAACATCCAGTAAATACCGAACTTGTAAACAAAATTATGCCAATGGATCAATATGTGGGCGGTATAGAACATGCCTGTATGCACCTAATTTATTGTAGATTTTTTACAAAAGTAATGGCAGATTTAGGTTACTATGATAAAAATATAAGAGAGCCAGCAAAAAAATTATTAAATCAGGGAATGGTGCAACATAGAGCCTACAGAACTCCTGATACAAAACTATGGGCATATCCAAAAAATGTTGAAGAAAGGGAGGGAAAATATTTTTGTAAAAGCAGTGGCAAAGAATTAGAAACTATTGGTATTATAAAAATGAGTAAAAGCAAAAATAATGTGGTTGGAGCAAGTGATTTTATTGAAAAATATGGAGCAGATTCCGCAAGACTTTTTGTTTTATCTGATACACCGCCCACAAAGGATTTTGAATGGACCATTACAGGTATTGAAAGTTGTTGGAAATATTTAAATAGAGTGTGGAAAATAGTTACTGAATACAAAGAACAAAGTGAGGGTAACAGAAGTTTATTGGTGGAAAATCATAAAGCCATAAAGGAAATTACTGAATATATGGAAAATTTAGAATACAATAGGGCAATTGCAAGAATTAGAGAATTTTCAAACGCTATAGAAAAATATAAGGGCGAAAAACTTTTTGCCATAAAAAATCTCATTAAATTACTGGCACCATTTGCACCACATATTTGTGAAGAATTAAATGAATTTTTAAAGGAAGATGAAAGACTTGATACAGCAAAATATCCAACTTTTGATGAAGAATTTACCGTTGATAGTGAAGTTATAGTGATGGTGCAAATTAATGGAAAAATAAGAGGTGAAATTAAGGTTGCAAAGGATGAAAATAAGGAGAAAATTGAAGAATTTGCAAGACAAAATGAAAATGTTAAGAAATATATTGATGGAGCAGAGATTAAAAAAATAATATTTGTGCCAAATAAGTTAATAAGTTTTGTAATATAAATAGAAAAATATGATTAAAGTTAAAAATAAAAAAGGAATTATTTTACTAATTCCTTTTTTTATATAAACAATACAATAATTATCGTCTTTGATATACTTGTCCTTTTCTTGCTTTTTTTAAACCAGCCTTCTTTCTTTCCACAACTCTTGAATCTCTCGTTAAGAAACCTGCTTTTTTTAACACATCTCTTAAATCTGGATTCAATAATTGTAAAGCGATAGAAATAGCATGTTTAATTGCTCCAGCCTGCCCTGTTAATCCACCACCCAAAACACTACATACGATATCAAATTTACCTTCTGTATTGGTTTTTTGAAATGGTTGATTGATAATGGTTTCCAATATCGCTCTTTGCAAATATTCATTTGCCGGCTTATTGTTCACCGTAATCTTTCCCTTGCCTTCACTTAACCATACTCTTGCGATAGCATTTTTCCTTTTTCCAGTCGCATAAATTCTACCATTTGTGTTTATTTTTTTGACCTTCGGTTTTTTAATTGGTGCCACAATATTTACTATCTCTTTTTCAACTTTTTTTTCCACAGGTTTTTCTGCCTTTTTTACAACCCTAACTACACTTTTTGTAGTAGTGCTCTTTTTTACTGCTGTGGTAGTAGTTTTTTTTTCAACCATAAAATCCTCCTTAATTTCTTTTACTATTTTTTGGGTCTAAACTTTTAATATCTAAAACAATAGGCTTTTGTGCCTCATGTTTGTGATTAGGACCTTTATAAACAAATAATTTTCTCAAAACTTCTCTACCAAGAGGATTTCTTGTTATCATATCTTTCACTGCTTCTTCAATAATTCTTTCAGGATGTGCCGCTCTTGTTTTTGCAACATTAATTTCTTTTAATCCACCAGGAAAATCAGTATGATGTATATATTTTTTAAATCTTTCTTTTTGACCTGTCAAATATACTTTTTCAGCATTTATAACAATTATATAATCACCACAATCTTGATTTGGTGTAAAAAGTGGCTTATGCTTTCCTCTTAAATAGTCAGCAATAATCACTGCCGTTCTTCCTAAAACTAAATCTGTTGCATCCACAATGTACCACTTCCTCTCAATCTCTTTTGGAGATGCCGAAAATGTTTTTGTAATATTTTTACTCATAATTAACTCTTTATATCTTTTAATAAATTAATAATTCTACCAGATTTATTCAAGTGGGAGGCGAACAAAACCAATATTTTTATCTAAGACTATTGAGAAATATATAAGTGTTTTTTAATAAGTCAATAAAATAATTTAAAATTTTAATTTGAAAATTATTTTTTATCTTTTAATATGAAGAAGGGAGATTAAAAAATTTATGCAGATAAAAAAAACACTATTTTTGATTATTATTGTGTTTACGGGTTGTGTCCAAAGTCCAAGCGATATTGTATACAAAGGTAAAGGAATGACAGATTATAGCGACAATTATATTGAAAGTCCTGATGGTAAAATCGCAAGAAGTTTACGAGGAAACAATAATGCTGATAATAAGGAAAGCATAATTAAAAAAGAAGCCTTTGATGAAGATGAAAAGGGTTATCACATAGTTATTGAAGGTGAAAGTTTATGGATAATTTCTCGTAAATATGGAATGACAGTAAATAAACTTATAGATATGAATAAAATGAAAAGGCCTTATATAATAAAGGCTGGTGATAGATTAAAGGTTGGAAATGGATTACTTGCAAATGTAAAACCAAAACAAGTTGTAAAAAGTAATGATGGGTTTTATATTGTAAAAAAGGGGGACACTTTATCAAGTATTGCTGAAAATCATGGTTTAAAACAAAATGATTTGATTACATTAAATGGCCTTAAAAAACCATATAAAATTTTTGTAGGACAAAAATTAAGAATAGGTGGTGATGTTGTTGCGGCAGTTAAAAAGGACAATGAGCCAAAACAAATGAGACCAAAAAAGGAAGCGGCAATTGAAAACAAAAAAAATAAATTTTCTTGGCCATTAAAAGGTAAAGTTATATCATCTTTTGGCAGCAAAAACAATGGACTTTACAACGATGGCATAAATATATCAGCCAATAAGGGTGATAGTTTTAAAGCCACTGATGATGGTGTGGTTGCTTATGTTGGTAATGAATTACGAGGATATGGAAACATTATTTTGATTAAGCATGATAATAATTGGATTTCCGCCTATGCTCATTGCGATAGTATAAGTGTTGCAAAAGGCGATAAAGTTAAAAAAGGACAAACAATAGGTAGGGTTGGACAAACTGGTAATGTATCAAGTCCGCAACTTTATTTTAGTTTAAGAAATGGTAGAGAAGCAATTGACCCAATGAAGTATTTGTAGTTGTTATTTTGATATTTTATGAATTAAAATTGCAATTTTTATTATCTTCAATAATATCCACATTATGAGTAAACAAAAAATTTTAGTTGGTATGTCGGGCGGTGTAGATAGTTCTACAACTTGTGCTATATTATTGCAACAAGGCTATAATGTAGAAGGTTTGACACTTGATTATGGTAAATTTTGTGAATCGGCAGATTATGAGGATTCCGCAAAGGTTGCAAAACAACTTGGAATTAAACATCATATTTATAAATGCGAAGAACAATATGAGGAAAAAGTTGTAAAATATTTTGTATCAGCATATATTGGTGGAGAAACACCAAATCCTTGTGCCAATTGTAATAAATACATTAAATTTCCAAAACTTCTTGAAATGCGAGAAAAATTGGAATGTGATTTTTTAGCAACAGGACATTATGCAAATGTGAGCGAACACAATGGAATCTATTGGTTAGAAAAGGGCAAAGATTGTCATAAAGATCAATCATATTTTATAGGACAAATTAGATATGATTATTTGCAATATTTAAAATTCCCATTGGGCAATATGTTAAAAAGTGAAATTAGAGAGTTTGCAAAAAGCATAAATTTATATGTGGCTGATAAACCAGAGAGTCAAGATATGTGTTTAGCAAGAGGAAAAGATTATCGAGAAATTTTACGAACATATGCAGAGCAAAAAAAAGGTGATATTATACATATTGTAACTGGTAAAAAACTTGGTGAACACAATGGAATTGCGGATTATACGCAAGGACAACGAAAGGGGCTTGGTATTGGTGGAACGGCAGAGCCACTTTTTGTAATAAAAATTGATCCAAGAGAAAATATCGTGTATGTTGGTGATGAGAGCGATTTATTTAAAAAGAATGTATTTATTGATACATTAAATTTATTATCACCAGATATGGAAATGGAAAAGGAATATAATGTAGAGGTAAAATTGCGAAGCACAACAAAAATTGATGAAGCAAAGGTTGTATTTTATACTGATACAGCAAATATTATTTTAAATTCCCCATCACGAAATGTATCAAAGGGTCAATTATGTGGAATATATATAGGTGAAAGATTGATTGCAAGCGGCTTTATAAGGTAATGTTAAAACTTTACAAAATTTGGATCCATACCACTATATCCTTCTTTATTGCCATTTTCCAATTTATCAATGGTTTTTACATCTTCAATTGATAATTCAAAATCAAAAACTTTGATATTTCCTTCAATTCTTTCTGGAGTTACGGATTTTGGCAAAGGTAAAAAACCTTTTTGTAAACTCCATTTAATCAATATTTGCCCTACATTTTTATTATATTTGGCCGCCAAATCAACTAATACTTTATTATTTAAATCTCGTCCACTCATCAACGGACTCCAGGCTTCACACAAAATTTTATTTTTTTTACAAAAATCAACCGTTTCTTTCTGTTGATGTTCTGGATGTAATTCTAACTGATTTACTGCTGGTATAATTTTAGCCTTTGATATTAATTTTTCAAGATGATTTACTAAAAAATTGCTCACACCAATACTTCTAATTTGTTTTTCCTTATACAATTTTTCAAATGCTCGCCAAGTGTCATAGTTTTTTTGTTCCCAATCTTTATTTTTTACACAAGGCCAATGTATCAAATACAAATCAAGATAATCCAATCCTAATTTTTTCATACTCAAATCAAATGCTTTTAAAGTGCTATCGTAACCTTGATCACTATTCCAAAGTTTTGTGGTAATAAATAGATTCTTTCTATCAATTTCAATATCCTTAATTGCTTGCCCAACACCTTTTTCGTTATCATAAATAGCTGCTGTATCAATATGGGTATAACCCACCCTTAAGGCATTTTTTACTGAATTAATTACAGATTCTCCATCTGGCACTTGCCATGTACCAAACCCCACCACTGGTATTTCCACACCATTATTTAGTTTATACATAAAAAAACACTCCTACCCTTTTTTGATTATATACTAAATAATTTAATTTTGCAACAAAAATAATACAAAATATATTTAATTAAAATAAATTTTGATTTTTTAAAATATACATTATATAATTTTTACTATGAAGAATAAAATATTGTTTTTTTTCTTAATTTCATTATCAATTGCAAATGCGGATGATTATGATATATATGATGATAGCGGTGGTAGTAAAAGTGGATATGTTGAGCCGTCAAAAGGTAATGGTGAAACACAAAAAACTCAAAAGAAAAATAGGTTAAAAACTTCTCCAATTTATCAAGGTTTGCAGACAGATGAAGAATTATCTTATCCATATATGGTGGGTCAAGTTATGAGCGAATATAAACTTTCAAGCCTTATTGGTAATAATAACACGTTAAGTGGCGGACGACTTGATTCTTTTTTACAAACAAATGCAGAATTTGGCTTAAATTTTAATAAAAATTTTTTCCTTGAAACTGATTGGAGTTTTATGCCAGTCAATAAAAGACTTTACGATACAAACGGAGATAAATTTGCCGGATTATATGATGTAGGAGCAGAAGGAGTTAGTGATGTTTATGGAAAACAAGATTATATAAAAAGAGAAAAATTGCATTACAATGACTATGGATTGGGTGTAAATGTTTTATCAATCAATTTCAAAAATTCCAATTTGGCTGCCGGTGCAGGTAAAATTGAAGCATCATTTGCCAATGCCTATAGTAAGTATAGATTTACAGGAATAAATGGAACAGCAATTGCCGAAGAGTATTCATTAAAGGATAAATTGGGGTTTTATGTGGCGGCACTTTTCCCATTTGGTAAATTGCAATTTAATGCCTTTGTAAATGATACCACAGGTCTTACAAATACGGCATTAAAAAAAATAGGTGACGATAATGATAGACATGGAGCGGGTTATAACAAAAAGTTTGAAAATTTTTCCATATCTTTTGAAGGAACTTTCGATGACATTTCATATTATGGAGGTTTTAGAATACAGGCAAAAGATAAAAAAGTTGATAACAACAATTTTGCCACTGAAAGAGGATATAGTTTTGGTATAGAAAAATTATTTGAATTTCAAAATAGTATAAAAATTATGCCATTTGTTGAAATTGCTTATTTGGACAATGCATTTGCATTCAAAAACAAGCAAATACTTTACTTCACAGGAACTTTACCTTTATTTTTTGAAAATTGGCACATTTTATTTTCAAACTCTATGAAATACGATTCAAATAATGGTGCAGGTTATATAAATCAAATATCAGCAGGATATAAATTTGACAATAGAGTTGTTTTTGATTTTGGTAGAAGTTGGGAAAAGGTAATTTATAAAATAAGCGATGGAGTTAAGGTTGAGGAAACTTTTAGTGCATGGAATTTTTCAATCGGTTATTTATATAAATTTTAGTTATGAAAAAGATAAAGCAATTATGATTTTATGGATATTATACCATACCATATGTGAATACAAAATATTAAAAAAATCTAAATGAAAATGTTGCAAGAATTGTTATACTCTAATAAATAATATTACAATATCTCCCCCAACACTTTAATTAACTCATCTACATCCTTTTCTTTTATAACCAATGGTGGAGTAAATCGCAAAACATTTTCTCCTGCCGCACCTATGAGTATTCCTCTTTCAATACATTTTAACTCCACATCCCTTGCAGATTGAGAAATTTCGGCACCCAACATCAAACCTTCACCTCTTACCTCTTTTACATTTAATTTTTGCAACTCTTCTTTGAAATATTTCCCAACTTTTTTTACATTTTCCAATACTCCATCAATATTCGATAAAACAAATCTTGCCGATGCCATTGCCAATGGATTTCCGCCAAAAGTGCTCGCATGATCTCCTGGTATAAGTACGGTTGAAATGGCTTTTTTTGCCAACATTGCACCAACGGGAATACCATTTCCTAATCCCTTTGCCAAAGTAATTATGTCAGGTTCTACACCAAAAAATTCATAGGAAAATAAAGTCCCCACCCTGCCAATTCCACATTGCACTTCATCATAGCACAACAATGCTTCGTTCTCATCACACAATTTTTTTATTCCCTGCAAAAATTCTTTTTTTGCCGGATAAATTCCACCCTCACCCTGTATAGGTTCTAATATTATTCCCGCAACATTCTTATCCATCAATTTTTCAACACTATCCAAATCATTAAAATCTGCAAATACAATGTTTGGAAGCAAAGGTTCAAAATCTTTTTGTTTTTTTGCTTGCCCAGTAAGACTTAAAGAACCAATGCTTCGTCCATGAAAACTTTTATTCATGGCAATAATTTTCTTTTTATTTTTGATATTTCCATATTTTTTCATAAGTTTTAAAGCCGCTTCATTGGCCTCGGTTCCACTATTACAGAAAAATACTTTATCAAAACAACTTTTTTTTACTAACAATTCAGCAGTTTCCGCAAGTGGCTTTGTGTAATAATAGTTAGAGCAATGAATTAATTTTGATAATTGTTCGTTCATAACCTTTAAATATTTTTTATTTCCATATCCAAAAGCATTTACCGCAATACCACCAACAAAATCTGTATATTTTTTCCCACTCTCATCATATAAATAAACACCTTTCCCTCTGTCTAAATCTATTTGAAAACGACCATAGGTTTTCATTACATAGTTATCACATTTTTCAATCGTAGTCATATTATTCTCCTTTTATAATTGTTCCAATCCCATCATTTGTAAAAATTTCCAATAATAAAGCATGTTTTATTTTTGCATTTATTATTTGAACACTACCAACTCCATTTTCAATAGCACGAATACAAGACTTGACCTTCGGTATCATACCACCCTTTATCACACCTTGTTCTATTAAAGATAGTAATTCTCTTGGATTTGTGCTTGAAATAAGGCTTTCTGGATCATCAGGGTCGTATAAAATCCCATTTACATCCGTTAAGAATATTAATTTCGAAACTTTCATTGCCATCGCTAATTCCACTGCTGCATAGTCGGCATTAACATTATAACTATTCATTTCGTCATCAGTACTAACTGGCGATATCACGGGAATATAGTTGTTTTCTATCAATAAATTGACCAATGATGAATTAACTTTTACAATCTCGCCAACAAATCCTATGTCATTCTTATCTTTTTTCACCTCAAACAAAGAACTATCTTTACCTGAAATGCCTACTGCATTTACCGCACATCGTTGAAAATCAGAAACCAAAGATTTGTTCACTTCACCAGATAAAACTTTTTCCACAATTTTCATAGTTTCGGCATCAGTTACCCTTACTCCATTTTTAAATTCTGGCTGTATTTTGGATTTTATTAATTCTTCATTTATAAAAGGACCTCCGCCATGCACCACAATTGGTTTCATATTCAACATATTTAATAAAGAAATGTCAGCAATAGTAACCTTTTTAATTTCATCATCAATTAAAGCACTACCACCATATTTGATAACCATGCTCATATTATTAAATTTTGTTATATAAGGTAATGCTTGGGTTAAAATTGAAGCTTTTTCTATATATTTCTCCATATTCGTTTTACCGTCTCTATAAGAACTATTGATTTTTACATAGTCATAACTTAAATCACAACTCCATCCCACAATAGAAGCATCTCCATCTTGTAATTTTATATCAATAAATAGGTTTTTTTCTTGAAAAATTTCTTTTGTCTTTAATTCGTCAAATTTTTGTGGCATTCCATTCTCACACACCATAACTTCTTTGCTACTACCACTGATTGTAATTGTTGTTTTATCATAGTTAAACTTAACTCCCGTTGCACCCATAGCAGCAACTATCCTGCCCCAATTAGCATTTTCACCAAAAAATGCTGTTTTTACAAGTGTAGAGTTTGCAATACCTCTAAATAATTTATCAGCATCATCTTCAGTTTTTGCACCACTAACTTGTATTTGCAAAATTTTCGTTATCCCCTCCCCATCTTCCACAATCTTTTTTGCAAGTTCCAATGTTACAAATTTTATTGCCTCACTAAATATTTTGTAATTTTCATCCTCTGTTGTAATTTTTTTATTTTTCGCCAAACCATTGGCCAATATAACAGCCATATCGTTTGGACTTGTTTCCCCATCAATTGAAATACGATTTAAACTTTTATTTATGGCTGATTTAAATGATTTATCCAAAATTTCCTTTGAAATATCAGCATCAGTCATCAAAAAAGTTAATGTGGTGGCCATTCGGGGACTTACCATACCAGAACCCTTTGCAATGCCTAAAATTTTGACTGGAATACCATTAATTTCAACCTCCACCGACACAACCTTAATATTCGTATCGGTGGTTCCAATGGCCTCCGCAAATCCTCTTACATCATCCTCACTTGAAGATAAAATGGAAGCAATGGTTTCTATACCAATAATTATTTTATCCATTGGCAAAAATAATCCAGTAACACCAGTGGAAGCCACCATAACCTGTTTTTCATCAATTTTCAATAGACTTGACAATTTTTTTGTCATCTCTTTTGCATCCTGTTCGCCTTGTAAACCAGTATACACATTAGCATTTCCGCTATTTACAATTATGGCACTAATGGTATCTGATTTTTTATAGTTTTCCAATGATATTTTAATTGGAGCGCCATTTGGAAAATTTTGAGAAAAAACGGCTGAACAAGTTGCGGGATTTTCACTATAAATCATTGCTATATCTTTTTTTATTTTTCTTATGCCTGCATGCCCACTCGATACTTTAAAGCCAATTGGAATGGCGATATTTGTTTTAAACACTTTCATATTATACCTCTATTTTTATTACACAATCAAAAAATTAAATTTATTTATTACGCGGGGAAGAACCCACACCTATCAATCGCCGTCCTTTCATTCAAACCAAACATTAAGTTCATATTTTGAATTGCTTGACCTGATGCACCTTTTACAAGATTGTCAATTGCACCTATAATTATAATATTATTAGTTCGTTCATCTATTTTAAAACTTACATCAAAAAAATTTGAACCTTTTACCCACTTTGTTTCTGGATAAACATTTTCATTTAATAACCTTACAAAATATTCATTGGAGTAATATTTTTCATAAATTTTTTTCACTTCATTATATTCAAATTTCTTGTTTAATTTTGCATAAATTGTAGCAAGAATTCCTCTATTCATTGGAATTAAATGTGGAGTAAAAGTTAATGTAATGTCTTGCTTTGCGGCCAAAGACAATTCTTGTTCTATTTCTGGAGTATGTCTATGGGAAGCAATTTTATAAGCTTTTAAACTTTCAGCACTTTCACAATAGGCTGTATCTTGATTTACACTTCTACCAGAACCAGTTACACCTGATTTTGCATCGATAATTATTGTATTTAAATCAATAACATCCTCTTTTACCAATGGATATAGAGATAAAATACTACATGTGGTATAACAACCGGGATTTGCCACTAAATTTGCTCCTTTTATTTTTTCTCGATTTATTTCACAAAGTCCATAAATTGCTTTTTCCAATAACTCCGGATTTTCATGTTTAACTCCATACCACTTTTCATATACATCTTTCTCTTTAAATCTAAAATCAGCACCTAAATCTATCACTTTACATTTTTTTAATACACTTGCCGTAATTTGTTTTGAGGCAATGGCATGTGGCAAGGCAAGAAAAAGCACATCCACATCGCCCGCAATCTTTTCCACATCGTCACCATCACTACATACAATATCGCAATAATTTGCAAATGTCGGATAAACCTCGCTAAATTTTTTGTTCACATAACTTACGGAAGTTAAATATTTTATTTGCACATCTGGATGCCATTGCAGAATTCTGCATAATTCTACGCCAGTATAACCTGTTGCTCCTAAAATTCCAACTTTTATCATATCAAATCGAATCAAATATGATAAAGTATATAAAATAAAATTTATTAGTCAATAAAAAAACTTGACAAAAATCAACAAAAAAAACATAAATTGAATGTGAAACAATTTAAAGTGCGTTAATTACACAAAATTTATTTATTGCCAATATTAAATTTGACATAATAATATTAATGTTGTAGCATAAATTTAATTATGATAAAAAACATTTTACAGATAATTCCAAGCATTGATTCCGGTGGTGTGGAAAAATGTGTTTTGACTATGAATAAATATTTAGTGAACAATGGCTATAATTCTTTTGTTATGGCAAGTGGTGGCAAATTATTGTTTCAAATTACAAATGATGGTGGTAAGATTATACAATTGAATGTTGCCACAAAAAATCCAATTTCAATGTTTTTAAACATTTTTAGAATAAAAAAAGTTCTTATAGAAAATAAAATTGATTTAGTTGATGTGACTTCACGAGCTCCAGCAATTTCTACATATTTTGCCTGTAAAAAAGCAAAAATTCCATTTATTACATCTATGCATGGTAATTATTCTACTGGGTTTTTGTTTAAAAATTGGTATAATTCTTTTATGTCAAAGGGTGATTTTGTTGTTTGTGTATCAAATTATATAAAGCAAATGGCCTTAAAGCGATATAATATTTTTAAGCAAAAATATTATAATGGAATGGTTGAAGTT
The DNA here is from genome assembly GCA_031289855.1 of Rickettsiales bacterium. GTDB lineage: Bacteria > Pseudomonadota > Alphaproteobacteria > Rickettsiales > UBA1997 > JAIRSX01. The sequence continues at coordinate 10,759 of JAITOR010000042.1, read as the reverse complement.
GTGCCAAGGGGTGTTGATGAGGCAATTTTTGATATTGAGAAAGTGTCGTCTGCAAGAAAATTAAATTTATTAAATAAATTGAATTTACCAGATGACAAACAAATAATGTTATTACCGGGTAGATTTACTAATTGGAAAGGACAATTATATTTTTTGGATGTGTTGAAACATGTAAAAAATAAAAATTATGTATGTGTTATGATTGGTGATGCAAAAAAACATCCAAGATACAAAAAAAGAATTGAAAAAAAAATTAAAAAACTAAATTTGAAAGATTTTATTAGATTTGAGGCACCAACAAACGATATGACTTCTTTTTATTCAATTTCAAGCTTTATTATATCGTCAAGCATTCGTGGGGAAAGTTTTGGTATGATTTCAATTGAAGCACAAGCAATGGAAAAAATTATAATTGCAACTGCGGTTGGTGGAAGTTTAGAAACTATAATTGATAAAAAAACTGGTTATTTAGTGGATCCTGATGATAAAAAATTATTTGCAAAAACTATTGATAAAGTTTTAACAATGAATTTGGAAGAAAAAAATGAAATCTGTAAAAATGCAAGAAGACATATATTGGAAAATTTTACGATTAATAAAATGTGTGAAAATACTTTAAATGTTTATAAGAAATTTAATACATTGTAATATTATATAATGCAGCACAACACCACAAAAGACACCAAAGAATAATTATTAATAAAATTAAATTGATATTACAAAAAAATCTTTTATACTATAAGATATGAAGAAATTTCTTTTATTATTTTTATTATTTGCACAAATGGTGCAGGCAGAAGTCATAAAGACAATAAATGTAATGGGTAATGAAAGAATAGATAAAACTTATATTGATTCATATTTAAAATTAAAACAAGGCGAACATTACACTATTGATAAGGCAAATAATAGCATTAAATCTATTTATGAAAGTGGCTATTTTGAAAAAGTTGATGTTGATTTTAAAAATGGAGTTTTAAATATTAAAGTCATTGAAAATCCAATGATTAGTGAAATATTTTTTGATGGTAATGATGAATTGAATGATGAAACTTTAACGAATGAAATCACGCTGAAAAAAAAATCTCTTTTCAACAAAAATAAATTAAACAATGATGTGAAGAGAATTATAAACCTGTATAAAGGTGGAGGCAGATTTGAGGCAAAGGTAATTCCTGAAATGGTAAAAGAAGATAGCAATAGAATAAAACTTATTTTTAAAATTAATGAAGGAAATGCCACAAAAATTGATGAAATAAAAATCATTGGTGCCAAGCAATATAGCGAAAGTGATTTGTTAAAAGAAATTAGAAGCAGAGAATGGCATTGGTATAAATTTGGTATGGGTTCTAATTACATCCCTGATTTAGTTGAAATGGATAAGGAAATATTACGAAAGTTTTATTTTTCAAAAGGATATGTGGATTTTGAAGTTTTGTCTGCAAATGCTGATGTGGATATTGATAATAAATGGGTGTATTTAACTTTTTTAATTAGTGAAGGTCAAAAATATTTTTTTGGTGAAATTGATTTGGTAAATAATATAGAAAAAGTTAATGATACTGAATTAAAAAAAATAATCAAAGCGCTTAAAAAGGGTAAAGTTTTTAATAATGACAAAGTTCAAGAAATTGTGGATAAATTAAATATGGAATTAGCAAAAACTGGCTATGTTTTTGTTGAAATTACACCACAAATGAGAACCATTGATGATAAAATTGATTTAACATTTGTAGTGAAAGAAAGTCCAAAAATTTATATTGGTGAAATTAAAATCATAGGAAATACAAGAACCCACGATGAGGTGATTAGAAAAGAATTAAGATTTGGCGAAGGCGATCCATTGAATATGACTAATTATAATCGTTCCATACAAATGCTTTATGGAACTGGATTTTTTGATAAAGTTGATATACAAAAAGCGCAGGGACAACAACCAGATGTTGTAGATTTAATTGTATCCGTAAATGAAAGAAAGACTGGTGAATTGAGTTTTGGTGTAGGTTATTCTACATTGGATGGGCCGAATGCAAATGTGGGAATTACTGAAAATAATTTACTTGGAATGGGACATAATTTAGGTATAAATGTTTTAGTGGCGAAAGATTCAAAAAATATAAGTCTTTCATATGGAAAACCTAATTTTTTAGGTAGGGATTTATATGCTGGAGCCAGTATTTATTATCAAATAGATAATGATAATGATGCCATGAACTATGATGAAGCAAGAATTGGTGGCAGTATTTATGGAGTTTATAATATTACTGATTTTTTAAAACAGAGGCTTTTTTACAATGTTTATAGAGATAAAATTACCTCAATCAGTTCAACTTATGTGGGTTTAGTGCAGGAACAAGATCTTATCGTTTCAAGTGTGGGTCAAAGTTTATATTATGATACAAGGGATAATAGAATGGACACGAGTACCGGTGTATATCATACTTGGACACTTGAATATTCTGGTATAGGTGGTGATAAACAATATTATAAAAATACTGGAAATATAAATTTTTATTTTTCAATTTATCCAAAATATTTAACATTAAAATTAAGTGGATTTGGTGGCGCAATTGAAGGTGTAGGAAGCCAAAAATTAGATTCCACTGATGGTTTTTATTTAAATGAAAACATTTTAAGAGGTTTTAAATATGGTGGCGTAGGTCCAAGAATTGGCGGAAGCAATGGTTCCGCTATGGCAGGAAAGTATTATTATGTTGGATTGATGGAATTAAAATTTCCAATATTGCCAAAGGAATATAATGTATTTGGTGGCTTGTTCTATAATGGCGGAACTTTAACAGGAACAGATTTAGAAAAAACAAAGATTTACGATTCTATAAGCAATCCAATGGGAGTTTATGATAGTAACTCAATTAGAACAAGTTATGGTCTTACAATTTATTGGCAAACACCAATGGGAATGTTAAATTTAATATTTTCTCGTCCTTTGCAATATGAAAAATTTGATAAACCAGAAAATTTTTTCTTTAACTTTGGAATGGGGTTTTAGATTTATTAATAAATACAATGTAACCTTATAAATATAAATAAAATTGATTTTATAAATATATATTATAATATATCAATATGATTTCTTTGTATCAGACATTAGTTTATTTTTTTTTATCTTTACCGATAATTATTGTGTTAAATAATATCGTCTTTAACTTTTTTCCAGAAGTGGCAAAGCATGTACAAAGACCAATAAATACCAGTCTTCATGTCATGGTATCGATGCTGGCACTTTATCTTTTTTTGTTCTATAAACGAGAGTATAATATGTTCTTTTTTTCTTTTGCAGAAAAATTCGATTTGTTCTTTCAGTTCAATATTTTCAATATTTTATTTGCATTCTTTTTCTCTATTTTTTTTCTATTTCTTACTTTTCAGTTCCAAAGAACATTTAAAATGTTACATTTGATTAGAACATACCCAATGTTTAACCAACAACTATCTTATATATTTCTGTGGTGTATGCTCATAATATTCGCTCACAACCTATTTTTAACTTATTTTCTTTATATTCTTTTTTTATTTAATATACTTTTATTACTGCATAATAAGGACTTAAAGGATATAAAAATACAATATTCGTGGACATTTTATACTGGTGCCATATCTTCAATAATTTTATTTATTTTTATTCTTTTTTTTGTGTATTTTACAAAACAAACTAATTTTCAATTACTGGAATATAAAATAGATTCCATTTGGCTTTTTGCATTTTTAATTTTATTTAACCTTCCGGTTTTTATTTTTCCAATATATAAAGCAATTTTTGAAAAAATATTTTTTGAAGATTTATTACCACTTTTTATTATAACATTTTTGCCTTTTGTTATTATGAATACATTTTTATTTTACAAAATAGCGGTGTATTTTTTTAATGGTATTTTGGAAGATACTTTGTTTTTTTATGCAGAAATTTTAGTATTTCTGTTGACTTCCACATCATTTATTCTTTGTGTAAAATTTTTAAAAAATGCAAGAAAATTTATTATTACATTTAATATAGCAACATTTTTAGTGTATTTTACACAAGCATTAACAACAAGAGATGGAAACAATTTCTTATTAAGTTATATTAATTTTTTAATTTTTATTTTAATTTCACTGATAAATATTTTACATTCCGCAAATTTAACAATCATAATGTTTAAAACGAGTCTTGTAAATGCTACTGAAATATTTATGAAAATGAAATTGGAATTGATTTTTTATCTTTTGAGCATAGTATTTTTGTTGTATTTTTTAATTAACAATTTTTTACATTTAAACCTTGAAATGATTAGTGTATCCTATATATTAAATGCATTGGAACTTGTTGTTGTGACCACTATTTTTATAGCATTTGTGTATTTTGTTACTTTGAAAAAACCAGAAAAAATGAAAGAAACATATTCGTTGATGGAAAAAAAAGAAAGAAAACAAATTTTTATTGCTCCTTTCGTTTTATCACTTGTATCCTTAATATTGCTTTTGGGACAAGAAATTATTTACAATTAAATTAAAAAGTATGTTTGAAGCAACCATTGACTATATAAAATCCGCTCTTGATAGCATTGTAAATGCTCTTGCAACCACAAAAGAAACAATTCTTTTAATTAGCGAAGGAATTGCGACGGTGGCACAGATTTTAGGATTTATTGGGCTTAGAGTTTTTGTGCTTTTAATAATGACAACATTGATAATTTGGATATTAAATTTATCTTCCCCAACCACAAAGAGAATGAATTATTTTATATCCGTGGGACTTGTTGTGTGGATTGCTTTGAATGCAAATATGCCGATAACATTGGTAATTTTTAAATATATGCTCTTTATTTTAACACCAATGCTTATGGCACAAACTATAAATTTTATGATTAAAGTTGGAAAAATAAGCAACAAAATGATAAATAAAAAAGTAACCAATTATATAGCAAAAAAATCGTTTTTTGCAAAAAAATTGTCAATACCAGAAGTTCCAATAATATCAGTTTTATTCACTTCATTATTGCCAACAAAAAATGAAATGTTACAAATTATTGATGTGGTCAAAGAAAAAAGCAAGATATTACTTATTGATAATAATGGAAAAATTTTATTCACCACTGAAAATAAGACGGAACAATTTATAAAATCTTGCGAAGATGATGGAGTGAATTTAATGTGGTGTTATGGCAATAAATACGGTTGCAATGAGATTGTAAAACCATTGGAAAGAATGGAAAAAATTTTACAAACAAAATATATTATTGGAAATGGTGATAATAGTTTTTTGTTGAATTTTTTACAGAATCAATGGGGATGGAAGGTGATTTATACAAATAATTATGATAGGAATTTGCCGTTAACAAAAGTTGAAAATACTCCATTAAAGCTTTTAAATAATCATAAATTTACTGAAGAAAATTGGACGATTAAAAAAAGAATTGTTGCAAGCGATTTGTCAGTTTTTACAATATATCCGCTAAGTTGTGACAGGAAAATTCTATATTTGGATGGAATAGTTGAAAACGAAATTTTGTTGTATAGATACTTGCATCAAGTAGAAAAAGTTCTTATGGCAAATAAACAAAAACCAGAAGCAATTATAATTGGAAATATAAATATTGAAGTTGATATGGCAAAAATTATTTATGATTTTGATAAGGAATTGAAAAAAAAACTAATTTATGTGCCCTTTTTTTATGCGGAAAATCTCAGTTGTGTATTATCGAATGAAAAATGTTTAATTGAATATAAGGGAGAGGAAATACTTTTAAAACAATGAGAAAATCGTTCTCTTATTTAGGAAAAAGTGAATAAATTTATATTAATCCCATAATCATATATTCATTGCTATATTTAAAATAAACTTGCTTTTTATTTTAAATTCAATAACCTCTATATTAGTTAAAAATAAAACTAATGTGATTTTATGTCTAAATTATTGGAAATTATTGATGATGATTTTAAAAATGCAATGAAACAAAAATTGGAAAGTGCAAAGCTTACATTGTCCACATTGAAATCAAATGTTAAATATAAAATGCTTGATTTGAGAGCAAAAGGCAAAGAGTTAACCGATGGTGATGTTTTGAATGTTATTGAAAGCATGATTAAAAAAGGCAGGGAATCGGCAGAGCAATTTTTAACTGGCAATAGAAAAGATTTAAGTGATAAAGAATTGGAACAAATCAATATAATTTCAAAGTATTTGCCAAAACAATTGAATGAAAAAGAATTAAAGGATGTAATTGAAGCGGAAGTTAAATTACAAAAATTTGAAAAAGTCAGTGATATGGGTGCTGTAATGAGTTTTTTGAAGCAAAATTTTTCCAATAGATATGATGCTAAATTGGCAAGTGATATCATAAAATCAATATTAAAATAACTCACTGTTTAACATTATAAGTAATTTTGTCTTGATTTATTTTAAAATATGTTTACTATAAACATAGGTAATAAAATATGATTATGCATGGAAGCGAAAGAAAAAAGATTATTAAAAGATATGTTATATGGTAGGGGGAATTTTATAATACCCGTCTATCAAAGAAATTATGATTGGAATGTTGGAAATTGTAAAGTTTTATTTGAAGATATAACAGATTTAATTGAAAATGACAATGAACATTTTACGGGAGCGATAGTCAGTGTTGCAGAGAATGACAACAGAATAATAATTGATGGACAACAAAGAATTACAACAATTAATTTGCTACTGATTGCTATTTATAGACATTTGCCGGATGGAAAATCAAAACAAATGATATTGGAAAATTATTTAATTAACAGATTTGAAGAAAAAGAAAAATTAAAATTAAAAGTATCACAAAATAACAAAAATGATTTTAATAGTTTGTTTGAAACGCCAATTGAAGATATAAAAAACAGAAAAAAGAGTAGCAGAATTTATGAAAACTTTGTATTTTTTTATGAAGCAGTACTGGGGGGGGGGTACGACATTGAAAAATTAATAAAGGCTGTGGAGCGACTTCAAGTTGTGGACATTATGTTAAAGCGTGGGAGTAATCCGCAACTAATTTTTGAAACATTGAATTCCACAGGTAAAGCGTTGGAGCAAAGCGATTTAATTAGAAATTATTTATTAATGAATTTAGAACACAAAGAACAAGAAAAAATATTTTATAATTATTGGGAGAAAATAGAAAATAATACCAAAGATAATTCTTTGGATTTTTTTAGAAATTATTTAATGTTTAAAAAACAATCTTATGCTAAAGATAATTTAATATATTTTGAATTTAAAAAAGAATTTGATTCGAATTATGATAAAGAAAAATTAGCAAAAGAATTACTAAAATATTCTACATATTACAAACAAATAAAAGACTATACACTATTTGATGACAAATATATAAAAGAAAAATTGATAAACCTTATTTCTGGTAATTTTTTAGAATATACCGTTATAATTTCTTTTTTGTTCATGATTATTGATGAAAAAATGGAAGATAATTTAGTTTTGGATGATGTTTATGACATTTTTGATATCTTAGAATCATTTTTATTTAGAAGATTCGTTTGCGAATTGAAGACATCTGTTTTAAGAAAGTTATTTATGTCACTTGGAAAATGGATAAAAGACCTTATGCAAGAAAAAAATTGCAGTTTTACTGATGCTTTACTTTTTTATCTAAATAAATATAATTTTCCAAATGATATTTTATTTAGAGAGAGATTTGTATCTTTTGAATTTTATAAGAAAAAAACAAATAGTTTGCAAATTCAACATTTACTGACGGAAATAGAAAAGATAAATAATAAAGAAGTGGTTTCTGATAATCTGCAATTAGAACATATAGCACCGCAAACATTAACATCCGACTGGAAAAAATATTTTGGAGACGAGTTAGGATATATAGAAAATGATTATTTACACACAATAGGTAATTTGACGCTGACAGGCAATAATGGAACTTTGTCTAATAAATCTTTTGAGAAGAAAAAAGAAGAATATAAAGAGAGTAATATAAAAATTACAAGAGATTTAAGTAATTATGAAAAATGGAATTTAGAAAATATTAAAAAAAGAGCCACAGTTCTCGCAGATATTGCAATAAGTATCTGGAAATATAAAAATACTGACATTAAAAATGAAGATACTGAATCGCGAATATTTTTATCTGATGAAGATTTTAACTTTACAGGTTCTAAAATAAAAAAGATGTATATAAATGACAAAGAGTGTAAAAATATAGATAGTTGGAATGATGCATATATTAAAATATTATCTTTCTTAATTGATATAGATGCTATAAATTTTGTTGAGAAAATTGTAAATAGTAAATTTAATAAACATATAACAGACAAAGAAAATATTTCTTTGAGAAAAACGCCGCGAAAAATATCTAATAATAATATTTATTTTGAAACAACTCTTTCTACAATGAATGGTATTAGTCTAATTAGGAAAATTATTGACAAACTTGATTATCCTGATATAAATGCTGATTGCATTATGTTTTATCTTGTGGAAAGATAATAAATTTTCATCTTTTTTATTATTTTTTTGTAATATTTTGTGCAAATAGTTAACTTTATTTGTTTATAATTTATAGTAGATTGCTGTTAAAATCATTTAAATCACATTTTACAATTATCCTTTCTGGTTTTTTTCACCCTTTATCTTTTTTTTCTCTTATAATACAATATAATTTCTTATCTTTTAATTTTTTCATGGCGTTTTCTATACCAAACGTATATAAAAATTCACACCACTTCCATGAATATTTCTTTTTCTTTTATTGTTGTAAAAGCCAGTAAATTTCCATTTTTTATCCATTTATTATTTTATACAACTTCTTTTTCTATTTTATCTAATTCTTTCCTAATATACGTATCAAAATCTTTTTCGTTTTTGATATTATCCAACAAATCATTTTTTTTCTTAAAATTTTCCCTTATATTCCCTTTCAAAGCACATTCTAATTTATACTCATCTTTTATGCTTCCTCCATTATTTAACCTATCAATTATCATATCATAATAAGGTTTATGCAGTTCGCTTGATATAAAATTTCTTTTTAATTGCTGACACAAAACCAACTCCGACCCCGAACCTCCAAATAGAATTTCTACTTTTTTATTTTATATAATTTCACCTCATCAACATTATTACAATATATCATAAATTTTATTTTCTATTGTAATTTCAGTCATAAAAACTTCTTCAAATCTTTCGTTAATAATTCTAAAATATTATCATTTTTCATTTAAAACCACCTCCAATATTGATATTACGTCCCTCTTGTGATTGTTACTTAAAATACCAAATATTTTTAACATTTCTAATAAAACTTCCACATTATTTTTATCTATTATAAAATCCGCTGTTTCTTTTGTTTTTGCTTTTCTACCGACCAAATCGTTTTTCAATTCCGTAATTGGAAAACATAGATATAACATCGGCATAATCCCAACTGCTCTTTGTTTTTCTCTAACGATAATTTCAGTTATTATGTCGTAATTATTAAATTTATGAACTAGCAAAGGATACTTTATCTCCGCTTGTAAAAAATCAATACCAAACAATTTAGTTTCTTTAAAATTACTTCTCAAAATATTATAATCGTTATTCACATCTATCAAAAATTTATTCTCCACATTCTTTACAAACTTTATAATTTCTTGTAATTTTTCTTTTGTTAAAATGTTCCACTTATAAAAATAGTAAATATACTCACTTAATTCATACAATGCTTTCTTCTTACCATTTGAACCAATAAAAGTTTTATCCAATAAAGTTGTTTCCTTATCTTCTCCAATAACTATATCATAGCCAATTTGCCATTCTATATAATGTTTCTGCGTAAAATTTATCTGTTTTGTGGCAACTGGAATTCCATATTCATTTAGTAAATTTCTTTCTTTTACTCTTATTTTTCCACTTGTGGTCGTAAGAGGGATATGGATTGAAATTGATTTATTGTTTTTATTTAAACTAAACATAATGTTCTCCCAATAACTCCATAAAATATTCATTTACTTTTTCTTTATAATTATTTTCAACTTTACAATATTTACTGAATTCCCTATTCGCTTCTACACTATAATTCATAAAACAATTCTCAATTTTTTTAAATTTTTCATTATCAATCATAATATCGCAATTTCCATAGTAGTAGGGAATATTGGGGATGAATTTTTTAAAAATATCCACATAACAATAATAAGACAATTTATCATTCCGCACAAAAATTGTATTACGAATTGTTTCTCTCATAAATGTTTGGCTTCGTTTGAGTGCGTTTATATCTCGCATAGTGTAAAACTTTGCTACCGCTTCACTTTCTTTAAGAAATTTTTGGTTGGGATATTTTGTTATATAATTACCTATTGTATCAAATTTTGATATTTTGAATGTCTTATTTTTTACCTTAAAATTATAATTTTTAATAAAACCATAGTCCATTTTTTCACCTCTTTTATATAACGCAATTATGATAGGGAAGAATGTACTGCTTACCTTATCGGTAAATTCCTGACTACTTATAATCTCGCAATCTATCAATTTATAGTTTTTGGTGAATTCATTCAATACTTTAAAATTGGATTCTTTTATCAAATAAGACAAAGGATGTAAAACACATATATAATCGGCATTTAGTTTACTATAGGATAGTAAAAAAGACATTCCCAAATCTCTTGTTTTTATTGTTGAATCTATCTCTTGCTCTTGCTTTATACTATTTCTAATAATGGAAGTTGTATCATTATAAGGCGGATTGCCAACAATTACAATTTTTTCATTTTGAGATAAATCATAATC
>JAITOR010000028.1 GCA_031289855.1 Rickettsiales bacterium | reverse complement strand
TACCACTATCAAGAATATAAAAATCCACAAATGAATTTGTATTGTAAAGAATGGATATCATCGTAGTGGCCGCATATTTAGCATAATTATCATCTGTGGCAAGAAAAATAGGAATATGATTCATATAATAGAGAATAATTGATTCATATAATAGAGAATAATAGTTTATTTTAATAAATCAAATTTGCTTTTTAAAAAAAACAAAATAGTATACAAATATAATAAAAATTGTTTAGTCAGTATGGGTCTTTTATCAGGAAAAAAAATTTTACTAACAGGTGTGTTAAATAACAAATCTATCGCATGGGGAGTAGCCCAAGAATGTGCAAAAGAAGGTGCTGAATTGTGCCTTACTTATCAAAATGAAGTGGCAAAAAAAAGAGTTTTACCTCTCGCTGAAGAATTGAAATGCAATTTCACTGCTGAATTAGATGTGTCAACGGAAGAAAATATGGATAAATTGTTTGCAGAAGTTAGCAAAAAATGGAACAAAATTGATGGTCTTCTGCATTGTTTGGCCTTCAGTGACAAAAACGAATTGGAGGGAGGTATTACTGGAACTTCAATGGCAAATTTCACCAATGCTTTAAATATTTCTGCCTACTCTTTAATTGGCTTATCAGCAAGAGCAAGAAAAATGATGACAAATGGTGGCTCAGTTGTAACTTTAACTTATTTTGGAGCAGAAAAATGGGTGCCAAATTACAATGTAATGGGAATTGCAAAATCAGCATTGGAAACTTCTGTAAAATATCTTGCACCAGATTTAGGAGCCGACGGAATTAGAGTTAATGCCATATCATCAGGTCCTGTTAAAACTTTGGCCGCAAGCGGAATTAGTGATTTTAATTATATGCTTAAATATCACGAATTAAACACACCATTAAAAAGAAATACGACCATTGAAGAAAATGGAAAAACTGCCGTATATTTGTTTAGTGATTTTTCCTCAAATGTAACAGGAGAAGTTATACATGTTGATGGTGGATATCATGTAATGGGAATGAAAGACCCCAATACGGAAAATTTAGAATTACCAAAAAGTGTTTAGTTTTATAAAATAAATGAAGAATAAGATTGCTTTTTATTTTTTATGTGTTATAATAAAATATGCTGTGTTTTGAGATGGCATTTTATTAACAAATTAAGGACTCAAAATGGTTGAAAAAGAAAAAATTATAAAAGAATTCGGTACAAAAGATAGTGATACCGGTTCAGTTGAGGTGCAAGTAGCAATTTTAACTGAAAGAATTAAACAGATTACAGAACATTGTAAAATTCATAAAAAAGATTTTGCCACAAGAAGAGGTTTATTAATGTTAGTTTCAAGAAGAAAAAGATTGTTGTCGTATTTTAAAAAAACTTATCTTGATAGATATCTTGCATTGATTGCAAAATTAGGATTAAAAGATAATAACTAATGAAAGTAGTTGCGATAAATGGAAGTCCCAACAAAAATGGCAATACAGCCACAATGTTAAATGAGATTTTGAAGGTTGTTAAAAGTAGTGGCGGTGAAACAAAATTTATACAAATTGGAGGACAAAATATTCATGGATGTCGCGCTTGCGGGCAATGTAGATCTTTGAAAAACAAGACTTGTGCTTTTGCTGATGATATTTTTAACTCGGTTTTTGCGGAAATAGTTGATGCTGATGCGATAATTTTAGGCACTCCATCTTATTTTTCCGCAATGTCTCCTGAGACAAAAGCATTTATTGACAGGATGGGTTATGTATCATTGGCCAACAATAGATTATTGAAACATAAAATTGGTGCAGGTGTGGTGGCGGAAAGACGGGCTGGCGGAAGTGCTATACAGGCTTCATTACACTATGTGTTTTTAATGAATGAAATGCTTATACCTGGCTCCACCTATTGGAATATAGGAATTGGAGATGTAAACAATGATAATGAGGCGATGGATAACATGAAAAATCTTGGGGAAAATATTGTATGGTTGATTAAAAAAATTGTATGAAATTTTTAATTAAAATAAAAAATGTTTTTTTGTATATTAAAAATAGAGAATATAAAATTACCGATATTTTGATATTTTTAATAGCCGGAAGTGTTATTTCTTCAATTTTTTTTAATTTAAAAATTACATTAAGAAATGGAGAAGTAAATAGAGTAATTGCCGAATTGAATGAAATAAATATAGCAATTAAAAATTTCGAAATCAAATATGATGCTTTACCAGGTGATACCAAAAAAACACAAATTTTTACATTATCAAAAAAGAACACTGACGGAAATGAAAATGGTATTATAGAGGATAAAAACCAAATGGATGGAGTGGAAGATGAAAACTTGAAATTTGATGGCGAAGTATATAATTTTTTTATACATTTATATAATTCTGGATTTTTGAAGAATTCTCAAAAGGTCATTTTTCCAATAAATAAATTTTTAAATGCCGGAATTTTAGTGTTCAATAGAAATAATAAAAATTACTTCCATTTAGGGATTAAAAAGATAAGAAATGATAAAGACATTGAAATTTATAACAATTTAACCCCGCATATTGCCTATATGTTTGACAACAAAATTGATGATGGAAATCCATTTGATGGCGATGTTCAAGTGTACGGTGGCAATCATATAAACAAAAATAGTAAAGTCAATGAAATGTGTGCCGATAAAGAAGAATATTTTACATTTTATAAGTTCAAAGTATGTCAAATAATCATCAAAGTAAAGGGTTTTAATGAATGAATATGATGTTACTCAATTAAATGATGCACTTAAAAGGAAATTTGAAAGTTTGCTTGTTTTTAAGGTGAAAGGTGAAATTGCAAGCTTTTCGCAAGGAAAGGGTGGACATCTGTATTTCCAATTAAAGGATGAAAAAACGCAAATTGGAGCCACAATGTGGGGTGCGAAGGCTGTCAAATTAAAATTTGTGGTACAAAATGGTCTAAAAGTTGTGGTGATTGGAAAAATGGGCTTGTGGAATGAACGACATTATGTGGATGTTGATACTATGGAAACCGAAGGTGAAGGCGATATTTTTAAACGATTTCAATTGTTGAAGGAAAAATTGTCAAAGGAAGGCATGTTGAAAAGAAAGAACCCTGCGGACAAAGGGGATAGTATTTTGAGTGTTTTTCCAAGTAAAATTAGGACGATTAAAAAGTTACCACAAAATATAGGTATTATTAGTAAAATTGGCAGTGCTGGACTACAAGATGTTATAAAAAATCTTATTGGAAAAACACCAATTAAAAATATAAAAATATTTAATGCATCGGTGCAAGGACAAAAATGTCCGACAGATATCATAGATGGCATTAGACATTTTAACACTATGAATTTAGATTGTATAGTAATTACAAGAGGTGGTGGCGACAGATGGAATGATTTAATGGCTTTTGATAATGAAAATATGGCAAGGGAAGTATTTAGTTCAAAAATTCCAATAATCAGTGCCGTAGGGCATGATGTGGATTGGACATTGATAGATTATGTTAGCGATATGCGATTGCCAACACCAACTTCAGTGGCAACTTCATTGACCATTACAAAAGAAGAGGCGATTGCGAAAATTAAATCTTTGTTTAGACAATTTACACTTAAAAAACTTAATAAATACAATGTTAGGAAAGGAAAATTTGATAAAATATGTATCATTTTTAAACAAGCAATTATAAAGCAGGCTAACAATATTATTGTGAGAGAAAAAAGAATTATTGAGTTATTTTTAAATATTTGTAAAAAAAAGATTGCAAAGAGAACGAAAAATAAGTTTAAAATCAAAGAAATAAAATTGAAAATTAAAAGTTTTTACAAAAATTTTACGCTCAAAAAACTTAACAAATATAATGGAAAAAAGAGAAAAATACATAATATTGTAATAAAAATTATGAAATATGAAAAACGATTTCCAATTATAAAAAATATGAATGGAGAGATTGTTAAATTGAAACAAAAAATGATGATTAACGAAGATTATATTATCGAAATGCCAGATGGAATTGTGAAAGTAAAAGTTATGGAAATATAAAATTATTTCTGCAATCATTCTATATCTCATCTCTTTTGATTAAACAAAATAATTACAAAAATATCTCATCTGGTATTTTCATCGTTTTGCTACAGCAATAACCAAGTTGTCTTTGCGGATGTCCCTCATAATGAAAATCACTGCCACCACTTACAACCAATTTAAAATCTTTTGCACATTTCAAATAAAATTCAACTTCCTCCAAGGTATGAGTAGAATAATAACACTCCAAACCTTGTAATCCCAAATCCACTAAACTTTTCAAAAACTTTTTAAATTCAGTTTTATCAAAAAATCCTGTTCTTTTTGGATGAGCCAAAACAGATACGCCATCAGCTTCAATAATTTTTGGTATAATCTTTTCTTTAGTTTGCTTCAAATCATATTTATCTAAAAATTCATTCTTTTCAATATATTTGTTATATGCCGTTATAGGATCGCTTTCAATACCTCTTTTAACCAAATATTTTGTTATATCCAAACAACCAAATGAACCAATATTATCTTTTATTAAATCCTCATAAATCGTTTTTATACCAATTTTATTTAAATATATTGCAGCAGCCTTTGCATACTCAAAACTCAAAGTATCCAATTCACTTGTCCATTCTCGCATATAATTTAAATTTTTTACATCCAAAGCCAAAATATGTAACTCATGGCTTGCTATAGCACTAAATTCACACCCAACTATTTTTTTTATATGCGGATAGACCTTACCAGATTCCAAAAACTCATTTATACCCGTAATTGTATCATGATCCACCAATGCAATCGTGTTTAAACCAGCCTCATCTGCCTTTTTCAATATTTCAGTTGGAGAAAAACCACCATCGGAATAATGAGAATGAACATGTAAATCTTTCATTTATTTTTTGTCCATTTTATTACTAAAAAACATTGGTAATATTTTTGCAATAATATAACTTTTTATTTCAATTTTTACATTTTTTTTAATTATATCCAATTTTTGTGAATCAAAATCAGCGCCCCACAAATCACCATTTATATTAAAATCATCAACATTTAACCCACTAACATCAAAATCTACTTTTACTTCCTCTCTTCCCGCATCTTGCAATGGAGCTCCCGCATGTGATATCAAATATTCATCAATATTATCGACCGACAATCCCTTAATTTCCAGCAAAATTGGGTTGTTATCTTCTTCTAAAGGATTTAAATTTATTTCCTCCTCTGTTTCCTCTTCCACCAACTTTACACCTTTCTTTTTCTCTGCTTCCGCCAATTCTCTTTCCAAAGTTGCTTGAATTTCGGCAGCAAAATCATCATCCACAGATTCCAAATCTTCAATTAAATCCTCGTCTTTTCCCGATGATTCCAAAAAATTATCAAATGAAACTCTATTTTTTGCTTCAAAAACTTTCTCTTTTTCTGCAATTATATCATCTTTTTCCTCTATTTCCTCTATTTTTTCAATTATATTTTGAATTTCATTTACTGGCTCTACATTTTGCTCTTCTTGTAACTTTTCCGCATTTGCTATCTGGACTTTTATCGCATCAATTTCTGCCTGTGTTATTTCTTCTTCCGTCTTCTCCTTAACTTCACCAGGAATTTCAGGCTCATCAATTGAAGCATTCAAATTATTTATATCGACCATACTATTCAATTTTATAATTATTATTATTAAAAAGCAATGTTTTTAAAAATTTATTGTGTAAACCATGCCCATTCCACACTGCATTTACATGACCTTTTATATAATATCCACTTGTTAAAAAATCCCCTAACAAATCAATCAATTTATGTTTTACAACTTCATCTTCACATCTTAAACCACCAATGTTGAGGATTTTATCATTATCATAAATCGCCGCATTTTCTGTAATTTTTCCCTCTTTAAACAACCTTTCAGCTTCGCTAATTTCACCTTGTGGTTGTTTTTTTGTAAAAATTCCAAATAATTTCACTAAAAAATTAGTTTTTGTCTTTTTAACATTATTCAAGTTTAAATTTGCATATCCACCCCTTGCAAAACCTAATTTTTGCATATTTTTTATTTCTGTAAAATTGCAAAATGTTCTCGCTAATGAAATTTCTTTTATAAAACTCTCTTGGGTGCCATCAAAACTATAAATTTGTTTACCTATGCCACCATAGTTGAAATCAACTTCAATATTAACCTTAAAATCATCAGCGGGTGTTATTTTTACTGATTTTTTTCCATCAATAACTTCCACTTCCTTTTGCACCACTAAATATTTTTTATCGACATTTTGTTCTTGTATTCCGGCCTTTTGAATTTCCTGTATAAATGCCAATGCACTACCATCCATAATAGGAATTTCATAGTTATCAATTTCAATTATGATATTATCAATATTACAACCCCAAATTGCAGCCATTAAATGCTCTATCGTTTGAATTTTTGCAGATTTTTTTTCAATAACAGTTCCAAGCATAGTGCTTGACACATTACTATACAATGCTTGTACCTCATTGTCCTTTTTTAAATCCACTCTTTTAAAAACTATACCAATATTTTCATCGGCTGGTTTTAATTTAATATTTACAATTACGGCAGTATGCAATCCAATGCCAAAAAACGAAACTTCATTTTTTATTGTTCTTTGCTTCATTTTATACCCATTTTTTTAATAATTTCTCTCGCTCCCCATGACAAAACATAACCATTCGCTTTTATTTCAAAACCTAAAATTAAGCTTTCGTCAATTCTATACATTAATTTTTTATGTGTAAATCCTTTATTTTTTAAAGCATCTTCAATGGTTTTGTGGTTTTCTATTGCATCGCTACTTATAATTTCCAATGTATCTTCATTATTTATTTTTTTGAACTCTATTTCATCCATTTTATTTATTTTATCCACAAACACATTTACTATTTGTTCTTGTAAATTTGCATTTGCCATAGCCTTTAAAATAGCATTTCCATATTCAAGAAATAATTTTCCAAAATCCTGTTCGAAATTTTTCAAAAAACTTTCTTTCTTTTCTTTCATTAATTTGTCTAATTTTTCCTGTTGTAAATTTGCTTCATTCTGCATTTTTAAAATTTCCTCTTCTTTGTATTTTTTAATATCTTCTTTCGCATCATGTAAAATTTTGTCCCTTTCAATGTTTATTTCCTTCAATTTGTCATAATATTCACCCTCAAGTCTTTCGGCTTCTTTATTCTTTTCTTCATTGTCTTCTATTTGTTTTTTTATATCTGCTCGCCTTTTTTCCAAAGCACCTAAAACGGGTTTAAACAAAAATTTATTCAGCAGGAATAAAAATATTAAAAAATTTATTATTTGAGCTATAATTGTGTATAAATCTAACATTTATTTTGCCCCGAATTGAGTTAGCATTGCGTTCCAAAAAGGATTAGCAAAAATTGCAATCAATGCTATAACGAGACAATAAATAGCACATGATTCAATCATCGCAATTGATATAAAACATGTTTTTGATATATTATTTACTTCATCTGGTTGCATAGCAATAGAATGCATTGCCTCTTCTGCAATTTTAGCTTCACCAATTGCCACCCCATAAGCACCAATACATACACAAAAGGCAGCAGAAAAAATTGATACTGAACTTATTATAGTTAAACTTGTAATTGCATCCATATTATTAAATTTGTTTATTGTATTACAATATTATATTTTTTTTTAATATAGTCAAAAAAATATATTTTTGTACTTCCGTCATTATTATCAATGTTGTATAATGATTTATAAACAACTTAAAAAGGAGAAATAAAATGACATAAAAATTCAAATTTGCAAAATATCTTTTTTGTTATACTCTATTTATTATGATGGAAAGACCAAATTTATTTAACATTGAAGCTGAAAAAACAATACTTGGCACAATAATTATTAACAACGATTACTTTGGAAAAGTTAATGATATCATTTTATCTGAGCATTTTTATGAACCTGTGCATCAAAAAATATTTGATTACATAGCAAATACGATATATAAAAGCAATATTACTGCCGATAACATAACATTGAAATTATTTTTTGATAATGATGAAACCATAAAAACTCTTGGCGGAAGTGCATATTTGACCGAACTTTTGAACAGGGGATTTGGAATTGTTGATGTGGTCGACTATGCAAATGTTGTGAAGGACTTGGCAATTAAAAGAAAAATAGTCTTGATAAGCGAAAACATAGTGAATGAGACATATAAAAATCTAAATCAGTTAAATTCAAATGCACTTATAGAACAGATGGAAAGTGATCTGTTTAATTTAAATATAAAAAGTGAAACAAGTAAAGGATTTACTGATTTGGCTTCAACATTAAAAGAGACTACGAAAAAAATTTCAATTGCCATGAAGGATAAGTCAGGAATTACTGGTATCCCAACCGGACTACTGGACCTTGATGCCTTAACAGGAGGTTTTCAAAATAGCGATTTAATAGTACTCGCCGGTGCCACTTCTATGGGTAAAACGGCTTTTGCCATAAATTTACTATATCGAGTTGCAAAAAACTTAAATGAACAAGGTAAAAGTGCTGGACTATTTTCATTGGAAATGAGTACAGAGCAAATTGCTCAGAGAATAATTGCCCTCGAAAGCAAGGTTAGTATGAGTGATTTTAGGGGCGGAAAAATTGAAGACGACCAGTTCAATAAAATAATACAAGCCGAGCAGAAAATACAAAAACTCCCTCTGTTTGTGGATGAAACACCAGGTTTAAGTATCGCAGCAATAAAAACAAGAGTTAGGAGAATGGTTAGACAAAAAAATCTTGGATTTTTAGTGGTGGATTATATACAATTGGCCAGCGGAACTACAAAAAACAATAATTCCAATAGAGCGTTAGAAATAGCTGAAATTACCAGAGGATTAAAGGCCATTGCGAAAGAATTCAATATTCCAGTGATTGCATTGGCACAAACATCAAGAAATATTGATGCAAGGGATTTAAAACGACCAGAACTCTCTGATTTGAGAGAATCGGGAAGCATAGAGCAAGATGCTGACATTGTGATGTTTGTGCATAGAGAAGAATATTATTTATACAAGAAAAAACCTAATGATAATGACCCAAAAATAGATAAATGGCAAGCAGATATGGAGAAAGTAAGAAATAAGGTAAATATTATAATTGCAAAAAATCGTAATGGAGAAGTAAGGGATATTGTATTACATTGGAATGGAAGATTTGGTGAATTTGATAACTTGGCCGATAAAAGTTACGAAGAAATGATAAAAAATAATGATAAGTAATATTATACAAAAAATGTTAGATTTAAAATAAAACTAACATTCTTTGTAAAAAGTATAAAACTTATTATTTCTTCAAATTCACTGCCGATAATTTACCTTTTTCTTCTTTTACTTCAAAAGAAATTTTATCACCATCTTTCAAAGATATTCCTGCTTCTTGAACTGCTGAAATATGAACGAAAACATCATTACCATTATCATCTGGAGTTATAAAACCATAACCCTTAGTTGAATTGAACCATTTTACCACACCTGTAGACATATTACTCCACTTAATTAATTAAAAATTAAACTCTATAATTGATTATTCAAAGAAAAATTTAACTATACTACGATTATATAATATTATTTTATAATAAGCAAATTAATTTAACAAGTGATTTTAACATGATAAAAACACATAATAGAAAAAACATAATGGAGAAAAATGATAATAGGGGTTGGGAAAATAATATTAAAATATACTTCCAAGTGTTTTTTTTAATAACAGCCACCATTTAGTAGCCTTCTCAATATGATAAGTAAAAGATGAAATGAAGTGAAATTTAACCCCCTCCAATGTGCTCACAATCATTTCTTTTTTCTTTACACCCCTTTAATTGCTTCACCAAATTCCTCACAATAAATAAATTTGACATTTCTTTTTTTCCCACTACTCTACAATCAATATTTAATTAAATGAGCAGTGAAATCATAAGTCCAATTTAATAATTGATATTTAACTGCTTATTATTTTTGCGAAAAAAATAGTAAAATAAAAAGCACAAATGGAGAACAAATGAGAAAATTATTGAATTACATTGGTGAGTATAAAAAATACATGCTTTTAACTCCACTTTTAATGGTTGGAGAGGTAATTATGGAAATTTTTATTCCCTTTTTAATGTCAAAAATTATCAATGTTGGTATAATTGAAGGCGCAGGCTACAAATATATTATATACAATGGGGCCATACTTTGTTTAATTAGTCTTACTTCGCTTTATTTTGGCTACACGGGTGGTAAATATGCGGCAAGAGCCTCCGTTGGTCTTTCAAAAAATATTCGCAAGGCTCTATACAATAAAATTCAAGACTTTTCCTTTAGCAATGTGGATAAATTTTCCACATCTTCACTAATTACGAGAATTACAACGGATGTAAATAATGTACAAAATGCAACAATGATGACAATTAGAATTGCCTTCCGTGCTCCATTAATGATGATTGGAGCAACCACAATGGCACTTATCGTATCTCCACAATTATCTATGGTTTTTCTATTTTCAATCCCAATTTTAGCCACTTTATTGGCAATAATTCATATTTTAATTCAACCAAAATATTTAAAAATTCTAAAAAAATTAGACCAAACAAATTTAAAAGTTCAAGAAAATTTAATTGGAATTAGAGTTGTAAAATCATTCGCAAAAGAAGAGCATGAAATTGAAGAATTTGAAGAAATAACAAAAACAACATTGGCCATATCTAAATCAGTTGATAGGCTAGCCAGTCTTGGACATCCAATAGTACAAGTAATTATATCACTTTCCTTTGTGTTTGTGCTTTGGTTTGGTGGTAAGATGGCAATAAATCACACGATTGAAATTGGAACCATAACGTCTTTTGTAATTTATGTGGCACAAATTTCTATGTCTATTGTTATGTTAGTATGGGTTATTATTAATCTAGTGATATCCGCATCGTCCGCCAAAAGGATAAATGAAGTGCTGGATGAAAATATTGATTTATTTGATAACGAAATCGATGCAAATTTTAAGGATGGTTCAATCGAATTTAGAGATGTAAATTTCAGTTATAACAACGATAAGGCCAATTTAGTTCTTAAAAACATAAATTTAAAAATAAATTCTGGAGAAATGATTGGAATTATTGGCAGCACGGGGTCAGGAAAAAGTTCATTAGTTCAATTATTGCCAAGATTATATGATGTATTGAATGGTGAAGTTATAGTAGGAAAAAACAATGTTAAAAATTACAAATTTCAAACTTTAAGAGATGAAATAGCAATTGTATTACAAAAAAATGTGCTTTTTACAGGAAGTATTGTGGAAAATTTACGATGGGGCAATGAAAAGGCTACTAAGAATGAAATTAAAAAGGTCTGTATACAGGCGCAGGCTGATGATTTTATATCATCTTTTGAGACCAATTATAATACAATGTTAACCCATGGAGCAAGTAATCTTTCGGGAGGACAAAAACAACGACTATGTATAGCAAGAGCATTGTTGAAAAATCCAAAAATTTTGATTTTGGATGATTCCACCAGCGCAGTAGATACAGCCACTGATGCTAAAATTAGAAAAGTATTTAGAGAAGAATTTAAAAATACTACAAAAATTATAATCGCACAACGAACCTTGTCTATTAAGGATGCGGATAAGATAATTGTTATGGATGATGGTGAAATCAAAGGAATTGGAACCCATCAAGAATTATTAGGCAATAATGAAATTTACAAAGAAATATATTATTCACAAAATCAAAAGGAGGACTTATGAAAACACAAAAAAAACCAAAAAATATATGGAAAACAATAATTAGAATTTGTGGATATACAAAAGATATGAAATTATTAATGACAATTATGCTCGTATTATGCATAATTGGAGCAATAGGTAGAACTATTGGAAACCTATATTTACAACAAATAATTGATAATTATATAACACCATTAACAAATAACTACACCAATGAATTATTCGCAAGTTTTGTAAATATCATATTGATAGTATTAGGTTTATTCATTATTGGTGCAATAGCAACTCTAATCGTTTGGCAAATATCAGCATTCGTTTCTAACGAAATGTTGGAAGGCAAATTAAAACCCGACTTATTTAAAAAAATGGAAAGTTTGCCATTAAATTACTTTGACACCAACAAAAATGGTGACATAATGAGCCTTTATACGAACGATATGAGGTCTATTTCTGGATTGTTATATACTGGATTTATAACTCTTATAACATCTACAACGATTACGATTATAAATTTCAGCATGATGCTTTATTTGAGTTGGCAATTAACCATTATAATTGTTTTAACGCTTTTTGTAATGATAATAAAAACCAAACAATTTGCAAAAGGTTCGAAATTGTATTTCAAAAAACAACAGATAGAGACAGGTAAATTGAATGGTTTTGTGGAAGAAATGGTGCAAGGACAAAAAGTCGTTAAGGTTTTTAATCGTGAAAAACAAAGTAAAATAGATTTCGATCATATAAACAACAAGTTATGTGATAGTTCAACAAAGGCTAATAGTTATGTAAACCTTTTAATGCCTACATTAAATAATGTTTCAAATATAAATTATGCTATAATTATTATAGTTGGAAGCACACTGGTATTTAAAGATATTTTAACGCTTGGAGTGGCAGTGGCTTTTTTCCAATTCTCCAAAGCATTTATATATCCAATAAGCGAGTTAACACAGATATTTAAAGAAATAATGAGTGCATTGGCAGGTGCAGAAAGGATATTTGCTGTATTTGATTTGAAGGAAGAAATTAATGGTGGCACAAGAGAAGTTAAAGAGTTAAAGGGAAATGTTGAACTTAAAAATGTTGTTTTTAAATACAATAATGAAAAAATTATTTTAAATAACATAAACTTAAAAGTTGATGCGGGCACGAAAATTGCATTGGTTGGTTCAACTGGTGCGGGTAAAACAACCATAACAAGCCTGTTAAACAGATTTTACGATGTTAGTGAAGGTAGCATTTTATTTGATGGAATAGATATTCGTGAATTTAAATTAAAAAGTTTACGGAAAAACATATCAGTTGTATTGCAAGATACACATTTATTTACTGGAACCGTTATGGAAAACATTAAGTATGGCCGAAGAAAGGCGACTGATGAAGAGGCTATTATGGCATCTAAATTGGCAAATGCTGATGATTTTATACAACATTTGCCAGAAAAATATAATACAATCTTAACGGGAGATGCCACAAATTTATCACAAGGAGAACGACAATTGTTGAATATAACACGGGCATTACTTGTTAAAACACCACTTTTAATTTTGGATGAAGCAACCTCTTCGATTGACACGAGAACGGAAAAATTGATTGAAGAAGGTATGAATAATTTAATGAAGGGAAAAACAACATTTATCATTGCCCACAGACTTTCAACCGTGAGAAACTCGAATATAATTGTTGTATTAGAGCATGGAAAAATTATCGAACATGGTAATCATCAAGAATTGTTAGATAGGAAGGGAAGATATTATCAATTGTATACTGGAATGAGCGAACTGGAATAGGTGATGGAGTTGATAAATAATAATCTTAATTTCCAACTTCGATATCACTGTAATAAAAATTTATTTTTTTTTATATACTTCCATACTTTACACTTATGATGTATAATATAAACAATATTAACAATATATAGGAGGATGATTTGAAAAAAAATGAAAAATTATATTAATGGTATAAGGATATAAATTATTCGCATTTTTTACTTTACTTTTTATTTTTCCCTTATAAGATTAGGCTGTATAACACTTATTTTATGAATTTATGAAATTTAACTTCGCCAGCCCAGAGAGAGAGAGAGAGAGAGAGAGAGAGAGAGAGAGAGATTAAGAACTCCTCAACGTTTTTTAAAATCCGTTGTTGGTTTATTCCAAAAAAGAAAAACAAAAGACATTTAGAAAAATTTATTCTTAAAAACCAACAATTACATAATTTTATACACAATGTAAATCCATTTTATAATGTTACAAAAAATGGAAATCCAATCATAAAATTGAATATTTTATACCATAAAGCATCTTTGTTATTCAAAAATGATATATTGGTGCCAATACATGGAGGAAGAGCAATTAGTAAATTGCCAACAAAGGATGGAGAAGTTAAAGACTTGGAATGTGATTGGTTGCACAATAATATGATTGGGGATGATACGGGAAAAAATATTTCCATTCATAATAGGGAATTAGGTGACTTGACTGCCACCTATTGGGCACACCATAATTATGAAAAATTGGGCAACCCTGAATATTATGGATGTTTTTATTATAGAAAACTATTTAGGTATGATTTCGTATGGATTTTATTAAGACATGATGTCGTTTGTGGAACACCGAGTAATTTGCATATAAAAAAACAATTTATTATTTGGCATGGAAGTTCTGCCTATGATTTTGCATTAGATTGCATTAAAAAAATTCATCCCGACAAATATGAGGATATTAAAAATTATTTTGAAAATAAAAATGATATTTATTTTTGTAATTTTTATGTTTTGAAAAGAGATTTATTTTTTGAATATTCTAACTTTGTGGAACCACTTTATTTATACATGATAGAACAAATCAAGGAATATATAATTGATCCAAAACAAAAGGAACACTCTATAATAAGAGAGGGTATTTGCTATATAAACGAGGAGTATCAAAGAAGATGTATCGCATACATCATTGAAAGATGCACAAGTTATTTTTTATGGAAATTACATCAAAGAGAAGGTATAAAAATACAACATGAAAAAATTATAATATATGAAGTTTAATTTAACTCCACTTTAAATTCTCCTGTTTTTATTTCAATTTTGTTTACATTACATACATTTTTTAAATCTTCAATCACGCCTTCATCCAAAACAACATTACAAGTAATTTTAAGAGTTGATATAATCTCTTTAATGGATACATTTTTTTCAGCCTTGTATTTTCTAACTTCCACTATAACATCAATTACAACTTTACCAATTTCGTTGCAATTTTCACATTCAAAATCATTGGCCTTCGCCCAATTACCAATTGCTGATACAGACTTTGTTTGATTAAATTCTTCTTCATACAAAACGCTATAAACTTCATCACATATGACAGGAATAAATGGTGCAAATAATTTCAATAATGCATTAAATACATAGTAAATTGCATGTAATGCAGATTGTTGCTCTTTATTGATTTTTGCAATTTGCTCCGGTGCCAATTGTTGTTCTTTATATTTAAAACCATCCGCCCCATAACATCTAACCTTTGCAATTTCCAAATAATTGTCACAAAAATCACTCCAAAAGAAGGTTTCAGCCACTTCTAATGCTCTATTAAATTCATAATTCTCAAAATGTGTTGTGGCTTTTTTTATAGTCTCATGCATTCTATAAATAAGCCATTTATCAATGGTTTCTGTAATTTCATTATCTGATTTTGCAATCATTTTTTGTGTCAATAAAAATGTATTTTTACTCCTTAAATTTTCAAAGCACATTTCAACAAACTTCGCACTATTAAAAATTTTTGTAATAAGCTTTTGCCCTATCAAAATCTGATCTTCACTATATGCTGTATCTAATCCCAATGTGGCATTTCCAGCCCAATATCGTAATGCATCGCTACCTTTTGTTGTTATTAATTTAACTGGATCAATGATATTACCAACAGATTTTGACATTTTCGTTTTATCACTTGCCAAACACCAGCCAGAAATAGCCATATTCTTCCATGGAATTTTATTTTCATGATAATGTGCCTTCACAAGAGTACAAAATGCCCAAGTTCTTATGATTTCATGAGCCTGTGGTCGTAAATCAAAAGGTAAAGACAATACTTTAAATCGATTTTCATCAACCACCAAATCATCGGTGATACCCCAAGAATTAATTTGTGGAGACACGGCACTTGTGGCCCAAGTATCTAACACATCATTATCGCCTTCAACTTCATCTCTTGTGTATCCTACAGGTAAATCGATAAGTGGGTCAATCGGCAATCGTTCTGCATCCGCAACAATAACTTTTCCTTCTTCACCCTTTCTTTTTGAATACCAAACTGGAATAGATATACCTGAAAATCGTTGTCTTGATATGGTCCAATCCCAACTCAAACCATCTATCCAATTATGCATTCTTGTTTTCATCCAATCGGGATGCCAAATTATTTCATCTGTTTTTTTATGTAATTCATCTTTTATATTCAAAACTCTAATATTCCATTGTTTTTTAATTAAAAATTCAATAGGAAATTTTGACCTTTCACCAACCTTTACAGGATGAGTAATTTTCTCTGGTGGTCTTGTAATCGCCCCATCTTGTTCCAATAATTCTAAAATTTTTATTCTTGCATCGTTATTTTTTAATCCTTCAAGTGCAAGATATTGTGGCTTAAGCAAATCTTTCACACTATCTAATTTAATTTGCCCTCGCTCATTCAAACAAATTCTTAATTCTAATTGATATTTTTTCCACCATTCAATATCAGTTTGATCTCCAAAGGTACAACACATAACAAAACCTGTTCCCTTTTCTAAATCAGCCTTTTCATCAGGAATTATTGGCACATCTACCCCAAGTGGAGTAACTGCAACCTTATCCTTGTATTTTTCATAAAGAGAAGGATGACACATTAAACCAACACAAGCCGCTAACAATTCAGGACGGGTTGTCATTATTTCTATAAAATTATTATCAGAACGCCCAATGATTTCATTCATCAAAGGTTTACCAATCTTTGATTTTTCTTTAACTTCAAACCTTAAATAATTTTTTTGACTTTCAAATTCCTTGTCTTCAATTTCAGTTTGTGCTAATGCTGTTTGGTCAATTACATCCCAAATACAAGGTTCATCCTTTCTATATAAAACTCCTTTATTATACAAGTCTAAAAATGATAATTGTGAAATATGCTTTGATTTATCATCAATTGTTTGATATTTTAAACTCCAATCATAAGAATGTGAAACCGAATGGAATAGGTTAGAAAAATCCACATCCTCCGCTTGCTTTATAGTTTCTTGACAAATCTTTATAAATTTATTTCGTGGCATTTCTTTACCCTTAATACCCTTTTGTTTTTCAACATATCTCTCCGTTGGCAATCCATTATCATCAAAACCTATTGGATAAAAAACATTTTTACCACTCATTCGTTGAAATCTCGCAATAAAATCAGTATGCGTGAAAGAAGAAATATGTCCCATATGTAAAGTTCCTGATACAGTTGGAGGCGGTGTATCTATTGTATAGATATTTTCTCGTTTCGTATTATCCCAATCAAATTTGAAAATTTTATTATCTTCCCAATATTTTTGCCATTTCTTTTCTGCTTCCAATGGATTATATTTCTTCTCTAACTTTGTCATATTAACTCCTTATTTTACTAATTCCAAATAAGTTTTTCTCAAATCTTTCGTTATTTCACCAACTTTGAAAATTTTATTACCAATTTCACCAACTGGCATAATTTCAGCGGCAGTTCCAGTAATAAAAGATTCATCAGCAAATTCAACTTCTTCTGGTCTTATGTCCCTAACATAAACTTTTAACCCCTTTTGTTTTGCAATTTCAATAGTTGTTTGTCTTGTAATACCATTTAAACTTGAAATTGTAGTTGGTGTATGTAATTCGTTGCCATTCATAATAAGAAAAAAATTAGACGAACCACATTCCGCAATATAACCCCTAAAATCCATGAACAAAGCATCATCTTTTCCGGCTCGCATAGCCTTGTTCTCCTCAATCATACTTATCATATAAAGCCCCGCAGCTTTTGCACCCACTGGTTCTGTGGCTGGATCCGGCTTTCTATAACCAGCCCAAACTAATTTCAAACCTTTATCAATGTTATCACCAAATAAAGCTGGCCAATACCAAGTTGCAATCATCAAATGTGATATATTTTTATTATAGGTGGCAACTCCCATTCCTTCACTACCATTAAATACGAGCGGTCTTATATAAGCATCTTTTAAATTATTTTTTGCCAATGTATCATAAATTGCTTTATTTATTTCATCAACTGAATATTTAATTCCAATATCCATGATTTTACATGAATTTAATAATCTCTCTTGATGTTCTTTGGCCTTAAAGACCTTGCCATTATAACATCTTTCGCCTTCAAATACCGAACTTGCATAATGCAAAGAATGTGTTAAAACATGAACTTTTGCTTCTTTCCACTCTATAAAATTACCATCCAACCAAATAAATCCTTCATTTTGATCTATATTTGCCATAAATTTTCTCCTAATATTGACTTTATAATATTTTGATATTTTGCGATTTTTCGCTATTAAAATGGGTTTTCTTTTATATATTCTCCTGACGGAGAACCACATTCACCACAAAAATAATATTTTCAATAAACATATTGAGTAATATAATAGGTATAAAATATATTAAGTCAAATTAATTTTATAACTTTATATGAGATTAGGTTGATTAACGAGTATTATTGATATCTTAAAGCTTCAATGGGGTTTAAATTTGTTGCCTTTCTTGCAGGTATTATTCCCGACAATATACCAACCACCACAGCAATAAACATTGAAGCAATTATTGTAAATGCACTAATCGGCACATGATATCCTGACAAATTTCCGCCAATCTTTCCCAACACAATACCAAATGTCATACCCAAAAAACTCCCCACAACCGATATTAATACGGATTCCACTAAAAATTGAAATAAAATACTTACATTAGGAGCACCAATTGCCTTTCTAATACCAATTTCCTTTGTTCTTTCAGTTACGGAAGTCAACATCATATTCATAATTCCAATACTTCCCACAAACAATGAAATTGAAGCAGTCGATGCTAATAAAATTGATAGAGCAAGACCTATTGCACCAATTTTTTCCACTATTTCTGTAAGATTAATGATTTCAAAATCCATTTCCATTCCATCTGGAATTTTATGTCTTTCAACCAATAAAGAATAAATACGATTTTCAATAATTTTCATGTTTAATGGACTATCAAATCTAATGAAAATAATTCTTGCAGCTTTGGGAAATTTACTTGATGTAAGTCTTGAGGTGAATGTTTTGAACGGCATAAATATATTATCGTCTTGGTCGTTTCCCATCATATCAGATCCTTTTTTGTCAAAAACTCCAATAATTTTAAATGGAATTCCTTTGATTTTTATATCTTTTCCAATCGGATTTTCACCATTTACAAAAAGTTTTTCCACAATCGTATTACCAATAACAACCACTGGATTTCCCAATAATACATCCCTATTAGTAAACATTTCACCCCTAACAACCTCTCTTGAACTTATTATTGGAAATTCCGTATTAGTGCCTTGAACCGTCGTATTCCAATTTTCTGCCCCATATTTTACCTGAAGAGATCCCATTGTTATGGGAGCAGTATTTAATATACCTTTTATTTTTTTAATTTCAGTTGCATCATCAATGGTCAATGTCGGAGCACTTCCTCTACCAGAATTCACGGCACCTCTTTTTTTTGTATTTGGCATAATTAACATTACATTATTACCGAATCCATCGAGTTGTTTGTCAATTTCCATTTGCACTGCCTGTCCAACTTCCACCATTAAAACTACAGCACATACACCGATAACTACACCCAAAATTGTCAAAGCGCTTCGTAATTTATTAGCAAATACCGAAATCCATGCTTCTTTAAACATTAAATAGAACATATAATAATATTATATATATATAATAAAATAAAAAGCAAAAAAATAAAATAATTGTATTGCATTTTTATTAATTAATGTTATATGTTAAGTTATCAACCGATAAACTTTATTTATGAAAAAAACTTTTTTTTTATCCCTCATTTTGTCTCTTATTTTTTTTGTAACCTCTAATGTTTTTGCAACATCAAATTATGTTGATAAAACAATAAATTTTTTAAAGGATAGTAAAGTTTTTTATCTTGCCACCACCACCAATGGAACACAACCAAAAGTTAGACCATTTGGAGCAGTATTAAATATCGATGGTGAAATAAATTTTTGCACTGGAAAAACAAAAAATGTATATAAACAAATAAAAAACAATCCAAGAGTTGAAGTTGTTGCCACAAACAAAGATAGATGGATAAGAATTACCGGAAGACTAATTGCAAATACAACAGAAAAAACAAAGACGGCATTTTTTAAAGAATATCCCGAATTAAAAAAAGCATATTCTGGTAAAGAAAAAGAACTTGTAATTTTTAAATTAAATCAAAAAGCAAGTAGTATCGTAATAAATAGCCTAAATGGAGAACAAGAAGTATTAAAATAGCATGATAAAAGATATAAATGATATTACTGACCAACAATGTGTTATAATTTATGGTAACGATATAGGAAAGGTAAGGCAAAACAAAATTAAATTTTTGGAAAAAATCATGCCAGATTATAGAACCAATATAGGGTTTATAGACATTACCCATACATTAAGTAAGGCAAAGCCCAATGAAGATGATGAAAACATCAAAAGTGATGGGGTATTGTTCAATGAGTTCAATACAATGTCATTATTTGCCCCCCGTAAGGTAATCGTTTTAAATATACC
>JAITOR010000002.1 GCA_031289855.1 Rickettsiales bacterium | reverse complement strand
AAAAAAAAAAAAAAGCAAGTTTATTTGATTAATTATTTAATAATAATATCAAATTAATTTTTTATCAAATTAATTTAATTTCTATTGTTTTATTGCTTCTCTTTGGTTTTTTAAAGCCTGCGCATTTATGTTGTTTACATTTGCTTCTGTCTGTTGTTGGTCAATATCTGTGCCCGTTGTTGCATTGCCTGTGCTTCTGCCATCATATTCTCTTTGAATTGTGCCTCGTCTAATAAAAGAGAGGTATTGTTAAATAGTTTATCTGTTTTCTCAACTATTTTAGGGAAATCAATTCTTTTTATACTTTCCGGATATATCTGTGCCACCGACATCATGGTTTGAACAAAATTAGTGATATTCTATATTTCTGTGGTTTTAGATATTTGCGATTGCGATAACTCACTGGTATATTCTATATCAAACCAATTATGTGCAATAATAACATTATGTTTTATTGTTCATTAAATAAAAAATATATTGTAGGCAGCAGTCTTAAACTGCCGCCAATAACTCCACCCTAACTCAATGTTCTGCCGACTGCTTTAGTTGGAGGAGTAATAATTTTAAGTTCGTAGAGTCTTCCGGCTTCAATTGAATTGACTGGAACGGTTCTAATTCTTTCTCTACCACCATCAACCATTTTAAATACCGACAATTCAAGTTTATCTCGCTCACCACTCACGGCAGAAAGTTTAAACATTATGGGTCCATTGAGATCACGGAGGACATTTTCATCAAATAATTCTTTTAAAAAATTCAAAGCTTTTTCGTTTACCTCATCATTTCTTACACCTGTGCTTGAATCTGCTCCAATTATGCTCAACAAAATTATGCCAGACTCAGCAATAACTTCACCCGCAGCAACCTTTTGTGGTAGTAATGTTGCCCATGATTGTCGTGGTGGTAATGGTGTCACCTGTCTCGCTAAATCTAATACACTTTGCCTCATGGCAAATTGTATTTGTAGATTCTCTGGTAATATCAGTTGTTTTTCCCTAATACCAAAAACTTTGTGTAAATTATCTGGCTCGATTATACCTAACACACATAAATATCTTGCAATTCTTTTATTCACCACCATATCTTCATTTTCTCCATCAGACAATATTATTTCTCCAGATTGTGTTTTTTTAATTGTTAAAAGTGTATCTTTTTCAAAATACCCCATTTTTTTCAACACCTCCAAAATACCTGAAATAGCATCTACTCGTTTTTTTTTAGGAAACAATACTCCTTTACTAAAAATTTTGCATTTTTCATCAAAAATTTCTCTTTTAATAATTGTTTCTTCCAATAAAAGTGATGGTTTTATTTGTAACAATTCAAAATCTTTTGGCAATGCCAATAAATTTAACTGCTTTAAATTCCTATCTAAATTTAATTCTTCCAAATTATCAGGAGTTAAATTTACAAATCCTAATAAATAAAAAAACTTTATAAATTCATTTTCCTTTTTATTTTTACTATTCAAAAAAATACTACTTCCAATATTGAGAAATATTATAAGCCCATCATTTTCAACTAAAAATGTTGACTGCTTCATATCAAAGTTTTCATAAAAAAACATTTCTTTATTTAAAAAAGTCATAAAACCAGATTCTTCAAATCCAGGAATTAACATTTTTCCATTTCCTTCCACAAATTCTCTATTTTGTGATATCAATATATTCATCTTTACCTCATCTTTTTAATTAATATATGGGGGGATAAAATAGGGGGAATATTTTTAACTATAACAAATAATTTATTTTTTGCAAATTTATTTATTCCATTTCAACTTACTCTCAATCCATTTCAATTTTTATCTCCACTCTTTTTTCTTCAAAATTAACAACATTTTTTAACAATTTTTGCATACTAATATTTAATCCGCATTTTACAACCACATTATATCGGTGTTTTAGTGGATGAATTACTGGCGTTGGACCCATTACTTCAATGTCCTCATTTATGGGAAAATTTTGTATAATTTCTTTTGCCACGCTACAAGCATCTTCAACATTATTTGAAATAACTCCAATAATTGCTATATTACTATATGGTGGAAAACATCCCAATTTCCTATTTTGTTTCTCATATTTAATAAAAGAGTTTTTATCGTTGTTTTTTAAGGCTTGTAGAATTAAATTATCTGGTGTATAACTTTGTAAATACACAGTTCCCTTTTCATTTTCGCGACCTGCCCTACCGGATACTTGTGTTAATAACTGATAAGTTCTTTCACTGGCCCTAATATCGCCACCAAATAAACTCGCATCACTATCAACCACACCCACAAGTGTTAAATTTGGAAAATGATGACCCTTTGCAATAAGTTGAGTGCCAATCATTATGTCAATTTCATTATTCAAAATTTTTTCTATAATTTCTGTAAGTTTTTTACTACTTCCAATTGTATCACTTGACAAAATTAAACTTCTTGCATTTGGAAAAAATTCCTGCACCTCTTTTTCAATTTTTTCAACACCAGGACCAAATTCAATTAAACTTTCACTATTGCAAGAAGGGCATTTTGTTAAGTTATTTTTATCAACATGATATCCACAATAATTACATATCAATCTATTGATTTTTTTATAATAAGTTAAATTACAATGACAATTGGGACATTGTATTTTTTCACCACATTCTCTACACAATACAATTGGAGCGTATCCCCTACGATTCATAAAAATCATAGTTTGTTTTTGATTTATAAGATTTTCACCAATTGCCTTTTTTAAAAAAATGGATAAATAATAATTATGCTTTAATTTTTCTTGCCTCAAATCAACAATCTTAATTTCCGGCAACACAGCATTTCCATACCTATTTTCTAAAAACACTCGTTCATATCTACCATTATCTACATTTATCAAAGTTTCAATACTTGGGGTGGCACTGGCAAGCACAATTGGAATATTGTTCAATTTGGCCCTCATAATTGCTACATTTCTACCATTATAACAACCCATTTCCGTTTGACGATAAGAACCATCATGTTCTTCATCTACGATAATTAATTTTAAATTTTTAAACGGCAAAAATAAAGCAGATCTTGTGCCAATCACAACCTTTACATCACCTGTTATTATACCTTGAAATATTTTGCTTTTTTGAACTTTTGTAATATCGCTATGCCAAATGGCGGGTTTAAAGTTAAATTGTTTTTCAAATCGTGAAATAAGTTGAGTGGTAAGAGCAATTTCCGGTAAAAGAATTAGAATTTGATTATTTAACTTCTTCTCTAATCTTGTAAGAGAGTAATTGGGTGTTCTTAATAAAATGTCTTTTATTAAATGAAAATATACCTCTGTCTTTCCGCTTCCAGTGGTTCCTTCTAACAAAACAATGTTAAAATCTTTTTTATATTCTATAAAATTTTTTGCATCTTCCTGTTCTTTTGACAATATATTTAACTTGAAATCAGATATATTTTGCATAAATGGTTCTCGTTTTTTATCTTGAAACTCATTTATTGCCATCTTTATAACCATACCAAGTGGTATAAAATAATATTTAGATACCCATTTTATTAAATCCAACAATTCCTGCTTTATCGGCGGCAAATCAGCCTTTCTTGATACATCTTTAAGTTTTAATTCACTTACAACATTAATCGCCTCAACAATGCCCAAAACCTCTTTATTTCTAAAAGGCACATAAATCACATCACCAATTTGTAAATTTTCATTGGAATTATAAAAAAATCCACTATTTTTAGCAATTGGAACTAAAACACTAATTATCACATAAAAAAGATTATAGATTTATAATAAAAAAACAATTTAATATATTTGATTTTTTAAAATGTTTTATTAATAATATCACATATGAAGGAAAAATATACATTTGCATTGGTGATTGCAATCATAATAAACACCATAACATTAGTTATTAGTAATATTTTGGAGGTTAAATCCACGTATTTTTTTGGTACAAACCTATCAATTTCACTTGGCTCAATATTGTATCCAATAATTTATTTAACAAGTGATGTTATACAAGAATTTGGTGGTTATAAGTTATCAAGACAAACAAGTTATATTGGTCTTATAATACAACTTGTTGTTGTTTTAATTTTTCAATTATTGATTTATATTATTCCAAATGAAGAAAGTGTATGGGTGCAAGAAAGTTTACAAAATGTGTTTGGTGCAATTCCTGCTTTGATTGTCACAAGCCTTTTTTGTGCTTGGCTTGGAGATTTGATAAATGATAAGGTTTTTTTAATAATTCAAAACAAAAATAATGACACAACTTCAAAAAGCTATGCAAAACGAGCCTACATTTCAT
This sequence comes from Rickettsiales bacterium, assembly GCA_031289855.1. Lineage (GTDB taxonomy): Bacteria > Pseudomonadota > Alphaproteobacteria > Rickettsiales > UBA1997 > JAIRSX01. The sequence goes on along the minus strand of JAITOR010000002.1, from coordinate 4,735 downwards.
CAATTGCTGGCAAAATTTTTGATAGTGGATTATTTGCAATTATTGCATTTTGGTTTTTTCCAAATTTTCAAAAATTTTTAAATGTCACCTGGATAACACCAATGGAATCTTGGAGTTTTAGTAGCGCCTTTATATGTGCAACGTTTGGTTTGTTTGTGGGAATTGTTGTGGAATTAATTTTATTACCAATTTCCATAAAAATAGTAAATTATATAAGAAAAGAAAATTTAATGTAATTTATTTTAATAAGTTATTAAATTTATATCAATTATTTTTTAAATTTTAATTCTTCTCCATTAATCATTCTTTTTATGTTATCTTTGTGTCTATAAAAAATCAAAACACCCAACACACATAATAAAATAAAATATATTTTTGACATAATAAAAAAACTAAAAAATACAACGATTGTTGTGGCGATTAAAGCCGATAAAGCAGATGTATGTGATATTAAATATATCAATCCCCATGAAATAATAAAAATTACACCAATTTTATAATCTAAAACAAACAATGAAAATATCAAACTTGCAATACCTTTTCCACCTCTAAATTTTAACCAAATTGGAAAAATATGTCCTAAAATTGCAAACAACGTTGTTAATGCAATTGTTAATTCGTCAAAATTAAGAATCTTTGCTGTTAGAATTGGAATTGCCGCCTTAAAACCATCCAATAATACCACCAACATTCCCCATTTCTTACCAAGCATTCTTGTTACATTCGTCGCTCCAATACTACCAGAGCCTTGTTCTCTTACATCTTTATTTAAAACAATTTTCCCAATAATAAGACCAAAAGGAATTGAACCAAGTAAATATGCTAAAAATAAAATAAAAATATTCACACATTGAACTATAAAAAATAATTTATAAAAAGCAATTTTATTTGAAAAATTTTATTTTTCTTTTACTATCTCAAATATATGTTAGAAAGCCTTGTAATAAATAATATTGTTTTAATTGACAAATTGAATATTCAATTTGAGAAAGGGCTTTGTGTTTTAACGGGTGAAACCGGTTCCGGTAAATCTATTCTACTAGATGCATTGGGACTTGCCATTGGATATCGTTCAAATAGTCGCTTATTGCGAAGTGGAGAACAAAAAGGTAGTGTAATTGCTAGTTTTAATTTAAAAGATAATATTAAAACAAAAAATTTGTTAAAAGAATGTGATATTGGTTTTGATGATAATATTATTATAAGACGAACTTTAACTGACGATGGCACAAGCAAAGCCTTCATCAATGAAACTCCTGTAACACAAAAATTTTTACAAACTATTGGAGAATCTTTGCTTGAAATACATGGTCAAAACGAACAAATAGGACTTTTAAATTCGTCAGTACATAGAGAAATTTTAGATCAATATGGAAACTTAATTGGTAAAAGAAAAAATGTAAGTGAAATTTTTGAAAAATTAAAAACTACAAAAGAAAAATTAAAAGAACTAATGGATAAAAAGGATAATATTGAAAAAGAAAAAGATTATTTGGTGCATATAACAAATGAAATTGAGATATTAAATATTGGTGAAAATGAAGAGCAAGAATTGGCTGAAAAACGAACTTTAATGATGAATAAAGAGAAAATTTTAAGTGTATTAAATGATGTGAAAAATACTCTTGAAGGACAAGCAAATGTTGGTAAACAAATTAAAAATGCTCAAAACGCTTTATATAGAGCATCAGCACTTGGTGATAATTTGCTTGAAAATGGTAAAAATGCTTTTAGTGATGTGGTTGATAATTTAGAACAAACTTCCATAAATTTGGATGAAGCAAGTTATAAACTTGAAATTATATATAATGGACTTGGTTTTGATGGCGCAACATTAGAACAAACCGAAGAACGACTTTTTGCAATTAGAGGTTTAGCAAGAAAATTAAATGTATCACCAAATATTTTAAATGAACTATTGATGGAATTGAAAGAAAAGTTGAGTTTTTTAAATAAACAAGAATTTATCATGGGTGATTTAGAGATGGAATTGAATGGTTTAAAAGAACTTTTTTTAAAAGAAGCAAGAGAATTAAGTGAAAATAGAAGACAAGCAGCAAAAAAATTAACGTTTGAATTAAAAGAAGAATTGGCACCTTTAAAAATGGAAAAAACTATTTTTGATACAGAGTTTAGAGAGTTGAGTGAAGAAAATTGGAATACTAATGGTATTGATAATGTAAGATTTATCGCCTCCACCAATCCAGGAATGCCAATGGATGAATTGTCAAAAATTGCTTCTGGTGGTGAATTATCAAGATTTATGTTGGCTTTAAAAGTTGTTTTATCACAAGTATCATCGGTTCCAATCTTAATCTTTGACGAAATAGATACTGGAATTAGTGGTGCCGTGGCTGATGCTGTGGGTGAAAGACTACGAAAATTGGGTCGTAATTTACAAGTTTTAGTTGTGACACATTTAGCCCAAGTTGCAAGTAAGGGAAATTCACACTTTAAAGTTCATAAAGAACAACGAGATAATACAACAATTACGTCTGTTATTTTATTAGATAATGAAAGCAGAATTAATGAGATTGCGAGAATAATTAGTGGAGAAAATATAACCGATGAAGCTAAAAAAATAGCAAAAGAAATGTTAAATTAATTAATATTATATTAATGATTAAGATTAATTATTACTAATGATAAATTGTTAATTGTATTATTTTTTAAATGTTGAACCTGTTAATAAGTTGTTAATAAAAATTGACAAACAGTTAATAAATATTTAAATAACAATTTATTAACAACCTGTTAACAATTATTTAACAATTATTTAACAACCATTTTAAATAGTTATCATTCTCATTTACTTTATTTTTTCTAATAAATCCACATTTTTTACATTTGTGAACTATTATAAATTTCCCATGTTTTTGTTCTAAATCAATTGGTTCCATCATTCCACCACATTCTGCCATTCTGTCACCAGGATTTATATCCACATGTTTTGAATATAAACAATTGGGACAATGATTGGTAAAACCATTACCTTTGATCATTTCACCACAATTTTCACAGACAAAATTTTCAACTTTTTTTTGAAATTTTTTCATATTCAATTTTAAAAATATGGTGCAACCGAGGGGATTCGAACCCCTAACCGTCCACTTCGCAAGCGAATACTCTATCCAGTTAAGCTACGGCTGCAATTATAACTATAATGTATAATAAGAATATTTAATTATCAAATTATTCTTTTTATTTGCTTTTTTTTGCAATATGCTCTAATAATTAGATTATATGAAAAAATTTTTTATCATTTTGCTTTTACTTTTGATTTCTTGTGCTGATAAAGAAATTATCGTAACTTATAATGATGCAATGCAACAATTGAAAGATGGTAGTTATTTGTTTGCAGCAGAAAATTTTGAAAAATTGGATGACATGATGCCATTCACACAAGATGCACAAAAAGGTCTTGTAATGTCAGCCTATTCTTTTTACAAGGCAAAAGAATATGATGAATCAAATAGGGTAATTGAATATTTTATAAGAAATAACCCAATAAATGAAAATGTGCCATACATGTATTATTTAAGGGGTTTAAATTATGAAGCAAGAATCACAAGCATTACAAGAGCAAAAGATAATACAGAAACTGCCAATGAAAGTTATAAATCACTATTACTAACCTATCCAAAAAGTATTTATACAGATGATGTAAAAGAACGACTTATTAGAATAAATAACGATTTGGCTGGAAATGATTTGGCGGTGGGAAATTGGTATTTTAATGATAAAAATTACATAGGTGCCATCAATCATTATAAAAATATAATTAAAAATTATAAAAATACAGAATATGAAGCTGAGGCATTATATAGATTGGTAGAATTGCATAATATTTTCAATTTGAAGGTTGATGCTTTAAAATATTATGTGGAATTAAACAACAGATATAAAGATACCACATGGACGGTGTATGCTTTTAAAATTATTGAAGGTTATGAAAAAAATTAGTTTATTTATATTTTTGATTTTGTTTTGTAATCTTTATGCCGAAGAGATGGAAGAAGAAGTTAAAGATGAGTATTATTTGAGATTGGATGATGGTCTTTATAATAAAAATTATACAGGAAAAAAAGAAAAAGCAAAAATGAAAGCAAAGATGGTAAATTTTGATGAAGAAAAAGAAAAATCAAAACCGAAGAAAAAAATTGTTGAAGAAGATGATAATGATGGTGAAGAAGATAATGATAATGATGAGCATTTATATCCAAAAAAAAGCACTTACAAAGGAGTTTATAAAGTTGGAAAACCTTATGATGTATTGGGGCAACATTATGAGCCTTTTGAGAATGAAAATTATGATGAAAAAGGTATGGCCTCTTGGTATGGTAGTGATTTTCACAATAAAAACACTTCAAATGGAGAGATTTATAATATGAATGATTGGACGGCTGCTCATAGAACTTTGCCAATGCCATCAATAGTGAAAGTGACAAATTTGGAAAATGGAAAGAGTGTAAAGGTTAGAATTAATGATAGAGGTCCATTTGTAAAAGATAGAATTATAGATGTATCAAATAGAGTGGCAAAAGAATTAGATTTTCATAACAAAGGAACCACAAGAATTAGGGTTGTTTATTTAAAAAGAGAAAGTGATTTATTGTTGAGAAAATTGGGATTGCATAGGTAGTAGATTTTTCACTCCATTATTTTCACTTTCTCGCCCCGCCCCCGAGGTGTGTGTGGGTTGGGTTGGTGTGGGTTGATTGTGTGTTTTTGGGGG
>JAITOR010000066.1 GCA_031289855.1 Rickettsiales bacterium | reverse complement strand
ATGAAAAGTATGTAAAAAAACAAAAAAAGTTTATGATTCATGACGAAAGCAACAAAGTTGCAGTAGGAGACGAAGTAATAATAAAAGAAAGCAAACCAATATCAAAAACAAAATGTTGGGTGGTGGCTGATAAATAGGCATAATATGAAAAATTATATATTAAATATAATTATTTTTTTAATTTTGATATCTTACATTATTATTGATAGGAAAGGAGGAAAAAGAAATATGCAAAAAATAACAATTGATTCATTAGAAAAAACTTCATTGGAAAATAAATTTGTAAGTTTAAAAACAACTTATGTTTATAATAAAGAAGGATTAGATTATTCAAATCTAGATAATTGGTATATCTTTCCAAGCAAAAAACATGGTGCATTGGATGTTTTTGTTATTTATCCTACGGTGGTATTTGATGAAAGAGGAAATGAATTTGCAGATTCAAATAGCGAGGAAATGTATGAGGGGGCGAAAAGTTTTACCAAAGAATCTTTGTCTTTTTTGGGCAATTTAAATGTCAATGTATATATGCCAAAATACAGACAAGTTAATGGTGTGTTTTTGTTGAGAAATAAATTGGATACTAATTCAGTACAAGATGTTTTTAATTCAATTCCAAAACATGATATATTTAATGCCATGAAGTATTACCTTGAAAATGTGAATGGTGGTAATAGATTTGTAACCTTTTCCCATAGTCAGGGAACTTTAATGAATTATTTATTTGTGACTGAATTTTTGGAAAAATATGTAGATGAAAAAGTTGTAGATTTATTTCAAAATGCATGGTGTATCGGTGTAGGGCTTACTGATGACGTGTTAAATAAAACTTCATATTTAAAAGCCTCCACAAATGCCACTGATTTGAAGACGATAATTTCATGGAACACAGCCACCAAAAATGAAATTAAGAATAAATATAGGGTCGTATGGGCTGATAAAACTGCAAGAAGTATAAATCCTATCAATTTTACAAATATAGAAGGAAGAATTGAAGCAAACGATAGTAGTGTGAGTTTGTTTGATTTCTTTAAAACCCTAAATATGGCACAATATTCAAAATTAACTAGCGCCACATTATTAAAACCTATTGAAAATGGAGGGAAATTTGAAGGACAGGTGGTTATGGTGGATTTGCAAGAAAAAGATTTTTTAACAGAAGAACAAATAAAACTGCAAGATGAATATAATTTTGGATACATGCATCATTATGATATTAATTTATTTCAAGGTAATATAAGAGAAAATTTTTTAGAAAGATATTTTAAACAAAAATAATACTTAACTTAAATGTTAGAGAAATTTTTAATTTCCTAAGAGTCAAAAAACGCACTTTGCTTATACCTCTTTTTCTAAATCTAACAAAAATTTTCTCACATATTCAATTTGTTTATGTCCTTCCTTATATACTTTTTCATAACTTTCCAATGCTATTTTTCCATACTTATTTGCTAATATTATATTGCCATCTATGTTTTGTAATCGTGCTAATAACAAAGCAAATCTTCCCCTGTCGTAATTTGTTTCAACTTTTTCTATAATTTCTTCCAAATATTTCATTGCCTCTCTAATATTTCCGTCCCTCAATTTAATGTCTACATTTTTACAATAGCTACAACCATTTTCTTTAAGTTGCAATTCCTCTTTTAGTTTTAAATATTCACTATCCTTTTCATTCAAATCATAAATAGTTAATTCATTCAACTTTAAAATATAGTTTTTTGCAATTTTTAATGCAGTCTCTAAATACTCATTTCTTTTTTCACTACTGTTATAAATTGTCTTATATACTTTTCCAATTTGTATAAAATATTCAGGTCGCCCAACTATTGAAGTTAAAACTTCATTTATTCTGATATTTCTGTCACAATAAATTTTAGATAAATCTTTTTTTTCCAATTGTTCATAATTAGCACACGCACTAAAAGCAGAACTTGCAAGATAACTGAGATTTTTTAATTTTTTCGCCAATTCAAAGGATTTTATGGCATAAAATTTGCCATTTTCATAGTCTCCATACAATCTATAAACTTCCGCTAACATTAACATTGAGTTAAATTTTTGTTCCATATTGTTGTTTTTAAATGCCACTTTATAGGCATAAACAAACGTATCAATGGCATTTTTGTAATCAATTTTTTTTATGTTTATAAGACCAATATTAAAAATTGCATTATATTTTTGATCATTATTATTATAATTTAAAGCCTGCAACAACAATTCATTATAATATCTTAAAGATTTATCGAATTCTCCCTTTAAATAATACATCTCTCCAATATTATCTAAAAATTGTAATTTTATTTTTTTATCACTTTGTGTTGTAAAATTCGCCTTATATAACCCTAATTCATATATTGAGATGGTTTTATTAAAATCATATTCATTGAAAAAAATATTTCCCAATCTTATGTAATATACATTAACATACGGATTTAAAGCAATCGCTTTTTTATAAAAATCATTCGCTTCAAAATATTCAAAATTTAACTCCTTTATTAAACCAATCAAATAATTTTTTGTAGCCAACACATCATTACTATTTTTTTTAAAATTTATATAATCAATTTTTATGAAAAACCTATAAAAATCAAGTTTAGATATATATTTCTTTGCTTCCAAATAATCTTTATTGGCCATGTCAGATTCTTTTTTGAGTTGTTTTAAAATTTTAAAACTTTCATTATAAAGTTTTACATAATAAGATATAGATTTTTCGAGTTCTACATGTTTCAAAAAATGTTCAAAATTTACCAAAATATGCTCTTGCAATCTTTGTTTTTTAAAAGTAATTTTGTTATTATTAAGCACCTGTTCTACATATTTTTCTCTATCAAAATTATTGATTAAAGTTTCCTTTATCTTCACATTTTCATTGGTTAAAGTTAAACTCACTATGTAATTATAAAAACTAAATCCAAAAACAACAATCACAAAAAAAAATACAAAAAGTATAAGCGATTTTTTACTTATTTTTTTTAAAAAAACCATTGTTACAATTAATAGTTATATTAAAAATATAATAAATACTTTTTAATAAAAATCAAAATATTATTTAAATTAACTCATTTATCTAAATTTATACAAAGAATTATTATATACACACACAACATCGCTTCCACTCCTCAATGTAAATTGAGCCGTTACTTCTTCTATCACCACATACTCATCTATAACCCTAAAATTAATTAAAGACTCAAATCCTGCATCATTTACTGCAAAAACCGCCGGAACTTCCGCATTCTTTGCTTGAAATTCCATATACGTAAACACACCATCATCAAACACTTTAACTGGTACAATATTTGGACTTCCCGCAAATTCATAATTAAAATTGTATTTACTTAAATTGGTTAAATCAGGATAATCATCCCTTTGTTTACTAACATTAAATTTAACTATTGTTTTATCAGTGCTTGTTGGATATACAAACTTCACATAAAATGTTAATTCTTCCGGATGTTCATCATCAAGATACTGGGCATCCAATTCAAAATAATACACTCTTTTATCTGTGAAAACAGTCATTGTAGTTTGTGGAAATTTATCAATAGGTTTTAAAAACAGCTTGTTTCCTGCCACTTGTGTTAACCATGGCACAGAATCACCAAGCGCAATGGATTGTATTGACTCACCTTTTTCAAATTCAAGGTATCCCTGATTTAAATAATATCCAGTATATCTATAAACGTCATTTGGATTATAAATAAGTGTTTTAAATCGTTTTTCTTTACCAATCGCCCTTGGTATTTGCACTGCTTGTGATACAGATATCAAAAAAACAAAAAAAATCACTGCATATTTCATTTTAACTTGTAATTTATATATTTTGTTACTAAAATTTTAGGAGCAGTGTATTCCCCTTTGATAGTTTTTCCCACTGCTGTATATTTAAATTCCATATATGTTCGCCTATTTTCCACAATAGTTTGAGAATCCCCAATTTGAATTATTAGTGTATAATAGACGTTTGCACCAATGGGAATTGAATTCCCCGCTATAAAATCTTTGACCTTGTCAACAAATTTATTTCTTTTGATTCTCACAAATTTAAAATTGTTAATAGTTACTTTACTTTCCACTTCTTTACCAAAATAATAAAATGGTCCATTAATATTTTCTTTACTCATAAATTGTCTAAATTCATTATTAACATTTGAAAAGGATGAATTTTGAATTCTATTCATTTTTAAATTAAATGCATTTATGTTACTGGTTTTATAATTATGACTTTCCCTTTCCTCCACATAGTTTGTAAGCAGATATCTTAAAAGATGTTCGTCCGTAGTTACACCTTCATTTTCTTTTGATAAATCCGTAATATATGTGTTATAAATCGTCATATCTCTTTCTTTTATTGTTATGTAAATATCTTCTTGCAAAGGCAAAATTAAAGTCACAAGCTGCACCACAAACCATACAATAAAAGCCGCCACAATTCCAATAAAAGTAAAAAATGTTCTATCAATTATAGGTCTCAAATAGGCTACAAAAAAGAAATCATATCCATCTTTAAAATAAGTTTCATTGACCACATTATACTTTATATTATCAATATATGCCTTATTGAAACTACTATAACCAACTAAATTTATTTTTTTCTCTTCCATATTATTATTTAGAATAATTGTTTTTTATGTAAAAGTCAAAAAAATTGATTTTATTATTCATTTTTTTAATAATAGTTATATTATGAATAATTTAAAAAATAAAATTCCAAATATTTTAACCGCTATTAGAATAGCACTAATTCCACTTATAATTTATTGTTTTTATACACATTTTAGAGTTGTAAATATGATAACCGCAACTCTTTTTGGCTTGGCAAGTCTCACAGATTTTTTTGATGGATATTTAGCGAGAAAAAATAAAATACAATCAAATTTTGGACGATGTCTTGACCCAATTGCAGACAAATTATTGGTTAGCGTAACATTGATTATGCTAATAAATTTTAATGCTAATAATTTAATAATACTTATTTCCTCATTGATTGTAATTTGTAGGGAAATTTTAGTATCTGGTTTAAGAGAATTTTTGGCTTCAATAAATGTGCCACTGCCAGTCAGTAGATTGGGAAAATGGAAAACAGCAGCCCAAATGGTAGCAATCATTGGATTGCTTCTGGCGGGACAAGGAAGTGACTTCGTGTATAATGAAATTATGGAATTTGCTAATGCAGAAGATATTGTTAGAATTGGAATGGAAGGATATATACAAACAATAGGAGAAACTTTCTTATGTATATCATCTTTTTTAACTATTTTAAGTGGATATCAATATGTAAAAGTTGGAATAAAGAATTTTTGATTTCTTAAATATTATTTGTATTATTGTGATATGAGTAATGATAAAAAAAATGATTTACCGAAGAAAAAAAATGAAGCAAAAGTGTATATTCTTTTGCTCGTAGTAATGGTTGCAAGTGCAGTGTATTTGCTTTATTCTCCTTTTTTTTTAAAACCTTCTCCAAAAAATGATATAATTGTTAATGATATAAGGCAACAAAATCAAGATTTAGAAGATTTAAAAACCTATATAAAACAGGAAAACCAAACTTTAAAAGAAGAAATGGAAGATTTAAAAGAACAATTGAGCAGCCGCATCATTGACACACAAAAAGATCAAATCATAAGAATTGCTTTGAATATTCAAAATGATTTAAGATTGTTTAAAAGTTATAAGAGCAATTTAGAATCATTAAAAATATTACCTTTACCTGATGATATTAAAAACGAAATTTACATACTTGATGCGGGTTTAGAATATAATTTAACTAATGAAAAAATAAATGATGATTTCCAAAGTGAATTGAAGGAATTTTTGCAGGAAAACAATCTATTAAAAACTGAAAAAAGTATATTTATAAACTTTATTGCAAAATTCGTAATAGTAAAAAATAATAAACAAACGGAAAGTAATGTTTTTTTGAAAAACCTACAAAATGCCATGAATCGCGGAGATTATAAAAGAGCACAATTTTTTTTACAAAATACCAATAATTTTGATAAAACAAAAATAAATGTTGAACTGTTTAATAATTTAAATAAAAGCATTGATAATATAATAATTTACTTGACAAACGGAGGCCAAAATGATTAAAAAAATTTCTTTTGTGCTGTTGGCTATAATTTTTGCAATTATCATAAATTGGTTTAGATTGAATGGTGGAGATGTAACAATTGAGTTTACTAATTTTCAAATAATAACTTCAACAAATTTTGTGATTTGCTTAGTAATTGCAGTGTGTATACTTTATAATATTTTTTACAAATTTAAAGTTTTCATTTTTAAGCCTGAAAATTTAAAAAGAAAAGTTGAAAATTATACAGATTTAGTTGTAAAAACATTATTCTATATATCCACAAAAGACTTCAACGAAGCAAATAGAATGCAAAAAAAGTGTAGTAAAATTTTTAACAATAATTTGAGCAAATATTTGGAATACAAAATTTCAACGAAACAAAAAAAATATACGGAGGCTGATAGATTTTTAAAAGAAATTCAAATTAAAGATTTAGAGAATAATGTATTTAATATTAAATTAGAATACGAAAAGGCAAAAGAAAATATCGATATGGATGCAATTGAAAAATCAGCCAATAAATTACTTATTTATGACCCTAAAAATAATGAGGCAATTTTTGATTTGTTAAAAATTTACATAAAAAAAGAAAATTGGATTAAGGCAAATGAAATGTTTCATGAGGCATTAAAATTAAAACTCGTTAAAAGAGATGCAAATGATTTTTTTATTATTAGTGAAAATTTGGGTAAATTTTATTATGATAAAAATGATTACATTGATGCCAAAGAAATATTAAGAGATGCTTTTGATGTTGATGCTTCAAAAATTAACATATCCTTTTTATTGGCAAAAATTTATTTAATTTTAGATAGAACAAATAAGGCAGAAAAAATTGTTTTAACAACTTGGAAATACACGAGCAACAAAGAATTGTTAGATTTATATTATGCAATAAATGAAAACAAAATTTCATCTATAAAAATAGCAGAAAAACTTGTAAAAAGTAATGCAAATAATTTTGAAAGTCAGTATTCAATTGCTAGGGCCTATTACTATAACAAGCAATATGACAAGGCCAGAGAGATTTCAAAACTTGCTGAAAAAATTTCTCCAAAAAAAGCAATTTATGAATTGATGTTAAAAATAGAGGAGGAAAGCAGCAAGAATGCTGCAATTATTAACTTAATAAAATCAAGAATATGATACTAAAAATATTAACTATAAATGATAAAATTTTAAAGCAAAAATCTGTTGATATACTTGAAGACAATAGTGATGATATAAAGAAATTAGCGGATGATATGCTTGAAACTATGTATAGTGCCTCTGGTGTAGGATTGGCAGGAGTACAAATAGGAATTTTGAAAAGAATTATTGTTATTGATGTAAAACAAAAGGAAGGAAAAACCGAAGAAGAAAAAATTAAAAGTAGAAGTCCAATTATTTTGTTAAATCCTATGATAATATGGAAATCGGATGAAAAGGAACTTATGAGTGAAGGATGTTTATCAGTGCCAGAAGAGAGAGCGGAAGTCATGAGGCACAAAGAAATTGAAATTGAATATTGTGATTTAGAATTTAAAAGACATAAAATTAAGGCAGATGGATTTTTTGCACAAGCACTACAACATGAAATTGACCATCTTAATGGAATAATTTACACTGACCATTTATCAAAAATAAAAAGAGACATGATAGTCAAAAAAATCAAAAAATTTTATTAAACAAAAAAAAATACCAATAATTTGTTTTAATAATCATTATAATATTAAAATATATAGTTTGGAAAATGTCTGCTATATTTTTTTACATTTGCGATAAAAGTTAATTTTACAAAATATCTATTTTACAATTTGTTAATGGTCTATACATCATTAGCCATAGTCCAAGTATAGTAGTTAAAATCTGGAAAAGCCAAAATATCAATATGATTTTTCTTTCACTCCATCCGCATTTTTCAAAATGATGGTGCAATGGAGCAGATTTTAACAACCTCTTGCCCCAAAAAAAGTGCAAAAAAACTTGTAAAGTTGATGATAATATTTCGACTATAAAAAGTAATCCTGCAAAGGCATAGAATGCTTCATATCTTGTGGCCACAGATATATATCCAAGAAAACTTCCATAAAATAGGCTTCCCACATCACCCATAAAAATCTTTGCTGGAAATTTATTGAAAAAGAAGAATGCAACACCACTGCCAATCACAGATGCCAATAAAACAGCAATTCCACTTAAATCTTCACCATTAAAAGGGGAAAAATATTCTGGATATAAAATTATTATCAAGAATCCAATTGATGTTGTAATTACAGGTATTATTGCCAATCCATCAAGTCCGTCAGTTAAATTTACGGCATTAGCAGAACCAACAACTAAAAATAAATGAAATATGCCTATAAAAATACTTAATTTCAAAAAATAATTAAATGGAATAAAAACATTACCACTTGTGAATGGCAAACCATAGTATGCTGACCACACAATAACTCCACTTACAATAAGAAGTTCTAATATTAGTTTTATGCTACCCTTGAAACCATTTGTATTTTTTTTGAAAATTTTAATATAATCGTCAAAAAAACCAAATAAGGCAAAGAAAGTCGCTATAATCAGTGCCTGTGTTACATAAATGTCAAATTTTGTAAAAATCGCAGCAGACAAAATAAGAGACACCACGGCAACAATTCCACCCATAGTTGGTTTTTGTTTCTTTGTAAAACTATGTGTATCCATAACATCTTTCCTAACTATTTGATAAATTTCTTTTTTATTGAAAAATTTAATCAAAAAAAGAATTGCAATAACTGAAAAAACAAAACTGAATATAAAAGCATATAACATTTGATAATATATTATTTATTATACTAATTAGTATATTGCATTAAAAATAATATTCAATTTTTATTTATGCCACTACAATTGCACGTTTATTTTTATAAGTTAAATCTAAATTTAATTTATTTGACTTTTATTTTTCATACTATATCATCAATTCTATATAAAGTATATGTATCATATCAATTTCGGTATTATACCTCTAACTTTCATAAATGTTATTAAAAAATGAAAAGGAAAGAAGGAATTAAAATAACCTTGAAGGCATTTGATAATAAGGTTTTAGACCAAGCAGTTGCAGAAATCGTTGGAACAGTTAAAAGAACTGGCGCAATTGTAAGAGGCCCAATACCTTTACCAACAAATATCAAAAAATTCACTGTTATCAGGTCTCCACATGTCTATAAAAGAAGTATGGAGCAATTTGAATTAGCATCCATTAAAAGATTGCTAATCGTTATTCCTACACCACAAACAGCAGCTGCTTTGAGTAGTTTAAGCCTATCTGCTGGTGTAGATATTAAAATCGCATTAAATGGGGTAAAAGAATAATGTTAGGAATCATAGGAAAAAAACTTGGAATGAGCCGAATATACACTGAAAAAGGTGTGGTGGTTCCAGTTACACTTATACAAATCTATGATTGCGTTGTAAGTGAAATTCAAGAATTTGAAGACAAAAACTATAACAATATTATTTTAGGTTTTGATAAACCAAAAAATGAAAACAAGTTAAATAAATCAATCGTTGGAGACTATAAGAAAAAAGGTCTTGAACCGCAAAAGAAAAAACTTGCTGTTAGAGTTTCAAAAGATTCTTCTGTAAAGGTTGGTGATATTTTGAGGGCTGATTATCTAAATGGCACCACAAATGTAGATGTTACAGGTGTTAGCAAAGGTAAAGGTTTTGCTGGTGGTATAAAAAGGCATCATTTTCAAGGTATGCCCGCCTCACATGGTCACTCACTTTCTCACAGAAGTATCGGTTCCACTGGTAATAGAATGAGCCCAGCAAAAGTATTTAAAGGTAAAAAAATGCCTGGTCATCTTGGTGATTTACAAACAACAATTAAAAATTTAAAAATAATTGAAATCAATCCAGAAGACAATGTAATTGCTGTGAAAGGTGCTATTCCAGGTGGAAAAAATGGCGATGTAGTAATAAAAACAGTAAGGAGATAATATGAAGATAAAAACATTGAATTTAGATAATTTAAGCGTCTCCGAACAAGATTTGAACATTGTGGCTGAGAATTTACAAGAAAATCATGACTTGGTAACATCAGTAATTAAATGGCAATTAGCAAATAGAAGAGGGGTATCATCCGCTAACACAAAAACTAGAGGTGAAATCTCTGCTTCTGGTAAAAAACCATTCAAACAAAAACATACTGGTTCCGCAAGACAAGGTAGTAAGAAGGGTGCTCAATGGGTTGGAGGTGCGAAAGCATTTGGACCTAAAACAAGAGATTTTTCTTACGAAATACCTAAAAAAATGGTTAAAAGAGCATTATCAATTGTATTGAAAGATAAGATTGCTAATGGGAAATTTTACATTGTTGAAGGTCTGGATAAATTACCTATCACCACCAATGAATTAAGCAAAAAGTTTGAAAAAAATGGTATTGTAAAAACATTGGTTGCAATAGAGGATAATGCAGCAGAAGGTTTTGTTAAATCGGTTAGAAACATTAAGGATGTTAAACTTTTGAAGGCAAAAGCATTGAATATTTATGATATTTTAAAGTATGATTTCTTATTGCTTGATAAAAATAGTTTTGAAACAATTAAGGAGGTATTATAATATGGCATTAGGTAAAGAATATGATATTATAGTCCGAGTAATAACTACTGAAAAATCATCAAGGGATCTTTCGCTTGGTAAAACTACATTTGAGGTAGTGGAAGAAGCCACTAAAACTGATGTTAAATCTGCGATTGAAAAAATTTTTGGTGTAAAAGTGGAAAGTGTTAATATCTCTAAAAATGATGGAAAAATCAAGAGATTTAAAGGCAAAATCGGTCAAAGAAATTCTGTTAAAAAAGCAATAGTTACTATTGAAAAAGGACAGAATATAGATTTAACTAAATTGGAGGTATAGCATATATGGGTATTAAAAGTTATAATCCTACCACAGCAGCACAAAGAGGTCTCATAGCAATAGACAGAGAAGGACTTTACAGAGGTTCTCCATTGAAAATGTTGGTTGAGCCATCAAAAAGCAAAGCAGGTAGGAACAACATTGGACATATTACGGTTAGAAGAAGAGGTGGTGGACATAAACAGGCCTACAGGGTTATTGATTTCAAACGAAATAAATATGATGCGGTGGCAAGTGTGGAAAGAATTGAGTATGACCCAAACAGAACGGCATTTATTGCTCTAATTAAATACAGCGATGGTATATATTCATATATTCTTGCTCCAAATAAATTGGTGGTAGGTGACAAAGTATCTTCATCAAAAAAATTGCTCGATATTAAACCTGGTAATGCCATGCCATTGTCTATTATGCCTATTGGAACAATAGTACATAATATTGAAACAACTGTAGGGGCTGGTGGTGTATTGGCAAGAAGTGCGGGAAATTTCGCACAATTAGCCGGTAAAGATAATGGTTGTGCTATTTTAAAATTACAATCAGGCGAAATCAAAAAGTTTCCACTGGAATGTTTGGCTACGGTTGGTAGTGTATCGAACGCTGACAATAAAAATATTACTATTGGTAAGGCTGGTAGATCAAGATGGTTAGGCATTAGACCAAGCGTTAGAGGTGAAGTAATGAACCCAGTAGACCATCCACATGGTGGTAAAACAAGAGGTGGAAGAATTCCTGTGTCTCCAACTGGTGTATGTGCAAGAGGTGGTAGAACAAGAAAAAATAAAAAATCAAGCACACAATTTATTGTAAAAAGCAGACATATGAAAAAATAAATATGGAATTGCTATTCATAAAGGTGAAAAGTTGTTAGAAATAACAACTTTTTATTTATGATAAATTATTTTGAAATTTTTAATAAATAATATATTATAATTTTATGAAGATAAATATTTTATCAATAGGAAAATTTAAAGAAAAGCATTATGAAGAATTATATAATGAATATAAAAAACGAATACCTTACAACATTTTTTTAAGGGAATTAGAAGTGAAAAAAGATTTGAGTGGTGAAAAATTAAAAGAAGAGGAAGGAAAATTGTTATTACAAAATTGTAACAAAGGGAAGATTATAAGTCTTGATGAAAGAGGGAAAATTATAACGACGAACGAATTTTGCAATTTGATTACTGACGATGTAAATTTTGTAATTGGAGGAAGTGACGGTTTGTCGCAAGATGTCCGTGATAAATCAAGTTATGTTATGTCGTTTGGAAAAATGGTATTTCCTCATTTGATGGTTAGGGTTATGCTTGTGGAACAAATTTATAGGACATATACATTAAAAATAGGACATCCATACCATAAATAGTTAATTTAGATAAATAGAGGAGGATATAATAAACAAAATAAGATTAGAGATACTGGCAGACAGACGGAACAAACAATATAGACACAACAACAGAACAATATGCCGTAGGCTATGAAGGATACCAAGAACAAATCATTAAATGATTTCTTTAATAAAGGTTTAGAAGAAAGAAATAACACAACACCAAATACAAAAGAATACTTTACTTCTTATAATGCCAATGAAATAAATTTTGCTCTTACGCGGCAAATGTCACCACCACAGCAGGCTCAATTATGTTATATATGGCAAATATGCAAGAATTGCAAACAAACTACAATATACCAATACTACTCATGGAATAGTGTTTATAGAACAATGGAATTTAGACACCGCAGAAAAGACAGAAACGTTTTTAGCAGTTAATGAAACCTATGTTTTTTGGTAATAACTTAGGATGGAATGCAAACAACAATAACTTTAGTGGCAATAACACATTGCTCTCTATAGAACCAGTATTGCTATACCAGTAGTGGTTAGGAACCATAACTAATGATAGTTATTGAAACAACAACACTTGACACAAAGTATGAGTTTAAAGTTAATGAGCCGATTGATAGTTAAGTAGTTATTTGGAATAAAAAATCACCATTTAAAAAAAATGGTGATTTTTTTTTAAGAAACTATAGTTATAAATTATTAAAATTCAAAACCAATAGCAATATCAGTTTCTGATATACCAGTGATAAAATTATCAAAATTAACTACTATAAGTCTATATGATGGTTTTAAGAAAAAACTATTATAATTTATTTT
>JAITOR010000009.1 GCA_031289855.1 Rickettsiales bacterium | reverse complement strand
CGGCGATTGTAGTATCTCCAGGTTTAGATATATCAACATTTGCTGCCTCCGATACAATTGGAGCATTACTATCTGTGGCAATAGAACTTGTAGCATTTATTTGTTCTATAGTTGGTAGTGACCTTACTATTGGTAGAGAACTTTGTAATTCTGCTACTTCTGCTGATGATAGTACTGATATTGGTGTTGGTGTTGGTATTATTGTTGGTGATGGTGCTGATGGTGTTGAAGAAACAGATAGGTCTTTTACCTCTTCCCCTAAAAGAGAAGAAACCACTCCACTTTCGAGATGAGAGAGTTTCACACTCTTTCGTTCTTCAATAGAGAAACCAGATGAAATTGCATCAAACTCGTAAATATCCATCATATTTCCGTAAAGAGATCTTATATTTCCCCATTCATAAATATTTGCCGCAACAAGGGGTTCTAATTTATTTTGAAAATCTTGTAAATTTTCAAACTCATTACAAGAAAAGGTCTTAATTTCTGTTTGCACAAACCCTTCAGAAACAACAATTACTAATTCTATGTTTTTTGTGAAGGGATCTCGCCTATTCATAAATGTCAGCATCGCTTCAGGCCTTGTCGAATATCTCTTTCTCATTTCTTCCTTCTCTTCTTCATTCAACAAATGATTAGATTGAAGATCTTCAAGAGCTTTTTCTCTTTTTGCCATTCTTTCTTCTTCTTCTGTCAACGCTATTTCTGTCATAATTTACCTATAATTTATTAAACATAATCAATATTATCACAAAAAAAAAAAAAAGCAAGTTTATTTGATTAATTATTAATATTAATATTAATATTATTTTTATTTATTTAATTGAGTTACAATCTTGGTATTATAATTTTTGGCTCTTCGATTACATTTCCACGCAAATTATCATCAATTTTATCAAATCCAATAATATTATCATACCCCAATCCTTCCAGTATATTCTTCGCAAGATATGGGACAAATGGTTGTAGCAAAATTGCGATTTTTAAAATTATATTCGCCACACTATATAAAACAATACTAGATTTTTCCTTATCACTTTTCACCAATTCCCAAGGCTTATTTTCGTCTATATATTTATTAGCATGCTCCGCAATTTGCAATAACTCATTAACATAATCGTTTATGTCAATATCATCAATATGTTTTCTAAAATTATCTATTTTTACGTTTACAATTTTATCAAAATCTTTTACAATAGGAATTTTTTTATCAAAATTTTTATATATCAAATCCAGTGTTCGTTTTGTTAAATTTCCAATTTTATTGGCCAAATCTCCATTTATTTTTTCAACAAGTTTAACCCTCGAATAATCTCCATCATTTCCAAATTTTACCGCATTTAATAAATAATATTTAAAATAATCCCTTGCCGTGCTATTATCAATATTAAATTCTGTTTGCAACCATTCTATTTCTTTGGCTGGATAAATTCCATTATTTAAAGATTTTGAAATTTTTTGTCCTTCATTTGTAAGCCATCCGTGAGCAAAAACACTTGATGGAATGTATTTCTTAAAATCTTCCAATGGTTGATTATTTAATTTTTTAATTTCTTCACGAGTATAATTACAAGCAATTAAAAATGCAGGCCAATAAACTGCATGAAATTTCAAAATATCCTTTCCCACAAGATTTATTTTTTTACTACTATTTAACCAATATTTTTGATAATCTTTATTATTGGTGGAATAACCAAGAGCTGCGATATAATTAAATAAAGCATCTAACCATACATAAATCACATGCTTATCTTCTTTTTTAATATCATTCTTCCATTCCTCACCATCAAGCAATTCATTGTTTTCCGTATCAACAGGTATTTTTATACCCCAATCAAAATTATTTCTTGACACGCTTAAATCTCTCAAATAGTCTTTTTTAATTGCCTTACCCTGCTCGTATTCCTTAGCATTTATACCGCTCACAAAAGCTATAACTTCTGTTTTTTTACCCTCTGGTCTTACTAAGTCTGGAAATTTTTTGTATGTATTCAATAACAACTCTTGAAATTCACTTAATCTAAAAAAATAACTTTCCTCCACTTTCCATTCTACCTTTTTACCCAATGTGGTTCGCCATTCTCCATCAACATTTTTTACTAACTCATCTTCAGTATAATAGGCCTCATCACTTACACAATACCAACCATCATATTGCCCCCTGTATATCCAATCATTTTTAACTAAAATTCGCCATACATCCTGCACTTGTTTTTTATGTATTGGGTCTGTGGTTCTTATGAAATTATCATTCAAAACATCAAAATGCGTGGGTTGTAAATCAAGAGTTTTTAATATTTCCCTAAACCTAATTGACAATTCATCCACAAAATCTTTTGGCTTTTGTCCCGCATCTTTTGCTGATTGCTCTACCTTTTGTCCGTGCTCATCAGTGCCTGTCAAAAATTTAACATCATAATTATCCAATTTATGAAATCTTGCCAACACATCGGCAAATATAGTTGGATATGAACTACCAATATGCGGCTCAGCACTTACATAATATATAGGTGTTGTTACAAAAAAAGTTTTTTCAGACATTTTTACTCCATTTTAATTAAAAAAAAAATCATATCTTTTGTGAGATATGATTGATTGAAAAAAAATCGCATACCTCCATCACATATGTAAAACACACATCACAGCCATAAGCAAATTTTTTTCATTTAACATTTTATGTTGCAAATATAAAACATTATTTTTATTTAACAAATTTATTTCAAGTGATTTATAAAAATATTTGCTTTTTTATTTTAATATATTAATCTTAAAATTAATGAGTGGGTGTAGCTCAGTGGTAGAGCGCCACCTTGCCAAGGTGGATGTCGCGAGTTCAAGCCTCGTCACCCACTCCATTTAAAACTTTTGAAATGCCATAAATAAAATACAAGTCACTATCCCTAAATACATTTTAAAAGATAAGTAAAAATGCTCTTTTATATACCAACATACAATTAATGTAACAATTACAATAAGTTCTTCCTTCATATTATTGATTATACAATGTATTTGATTGTTTTGCAAAAAATTTATTTTTTATACTTCCCCAATTATTTTAATGCTGTATAATAAGATAAAAAGGAGGACAAATGAAAAATTTTTTTGACATGTAAATCATAAAAAAGCATAAAATAATGAATTATATTTTTTTGCTTTTTTATTATAATGATATACCATGAGTTTATGAAAGTATCTTTAATATCAAAGAGCACGACATCTGCAAATGAATTGACTTCTCATGCAGCAAAAACATGCTATTCGGCTGATGTACCAAAATTAGGAATATCAATGGATGTTGAAAATCACTTATTTAAAACTGGTCATCACACAACCTTCCAACACAATTACTATACTTTTAATATAGATGGAATTTCTGTGAACGATACGATTTTTGGCTTACATTTAACTCATCCATTTTATAATACCGATCAACGAAGTGGTAGGTTTTCGAAAATGTATGTGAAACCAGACTATGATGAATTGAAGGAAAAGATTGCAAAATACTATCCTAATTCTCCCATCGATGAAGTTATTGAATTTATAAAACAAGGTAGAAAAATTTATAAAAACAATATGGAGAAGGCAACCGAGTTAGCAACTTCCTTGATTAAGGAGGAGCGACCGTTCGCGAATGCTGAATATATCGAAACTAATGCCAATAAAATAGCACAGGAGCAAATGCGGATGTTTATTTCAACCATCATGCCAACCGCCCTTGATTACACCCTGAATTTATCGGCAATATCTGCGATGTATCGTGCCTCTTGGAATCCGGAAATGAGGGATGTTTTTGAGCAAATAAAAAAGATTGTTTTAAAAGAAGAACCTAATTTAGAGTATATTTTTAAAAATCAAAGGCAAGATAATTGGACTCCAGATTTTATTTCTCATTGTGGAATACTTACAAAACCACAATTGCATAAGATGGACACGATTTTTAGTAATGTGAATTACGACTTCAATGCGAAAGAAAAGGATAGTGTGGATTTAAAACAATTTACACCAGAATTTATGAATAACAATTTTTTTGTTATACAAAGTGAAATTGAAGTATCGTTGGCAACTTTCGCCCAAGATCAACGACATAGAACTTTAAAACGAGGAATACCAACCATAACTGGAAATTTCTATTTGCCACCAATACCTGCAATGTTGGGACTTGAAAAAGAGGCATTAGAATACATGCAATCCTATGATAAACTATGGAAAAAATTAGACAAAACCCTCGCCTTAATGATTGCCCCATATGGAGTTATGGTGAAGTATAGCAAAAAAGGTGATGCAAATGCTATCATACATGAACAAGAAAAGCGATTATGCTGGTCGGCACAGGAGGAAATTTACAATTTGTGTAGAGAATTTTATTTAAAATTACATAATAGTGAAAAAGAACAAATTAAAACCTTAACAAAGTTACTTTTACCTGCATGTCATAAAAGTGGATGTATTGAAGGTAGGAGATATTGCGGAAGGGATATAAAAAAATGCAAGGGAAACGATGTGGTGGTGGAAAGAAAAATATAATTATACAACGGCACATTCGTATTTTTCACACCTTTTACTTTCAATCTGTATATTGACATGTCGTATGCTAAATTGTTTTTCAAGCATCTTTGTTATTTGCGGCACAATTTTTAAATTATCTCCCACAACATGTCCTTCCAATGACAATTCATTTTCACTTATATTCCAAATATGTAAATGATGAACATTTTTTACACCTTTTATTTTTAATATTGAATTTTTAATAAGATTATAATCAAAATTTTCTGGCATAGCATTCATTAAAATTCTCACTATACCTGAAAAAGAATAAATTGACTGTGTTATCATATATATTGCAAGTATAATCGCAATTAAACCATCAACAAAATACCAATCAAAATACATAACAAAAATACCAGAAATTATGACTCCAATACTACCCAAAGCATCAGCCAAATTATGTAGGAAAAGCATTTTCATGTTTGCGTTATGACCGGAACATTGGTGAGATATTTTTGCAGTTGCCACATCTATAATAAGTGCAATTATGGAAGTTATTACCACAACTTCACCCTTTATAATTTCAGGATTAAAGAACTTTATAAGCCCCTCAAAAAATAAATATCCGCCTGATATAAATAGTAAAATTAAATTTATAAAACCACCAATCGTTTCAGATCTTTTATAACCAAACGAGTATTCTTTATTTGTTTTTTTTGTGCCAATTTTGTAAGCAATTATTGCGATTAAAATTGAAAAAGCATCACTTGTGTTATGTAAACCATCTCCAATTAACGAAATACTACCGGAAAAAATTCCAGATATTATTTCCACAAGGCTTAAAAACATATTTATACCAAATGCTAAATACAACATTTTTATACCCTTTTCATTCATCTCATGATTGTGGTCATGAGTATGAGTATGGCTATGATGAATATTGTTATTGATGTGATTATGATTGCAACCACCATCATGTTTTTCTTTTTTCATAAAAACTTCCTTTTTTAGACATTTTATTACAATGAATTTGTATTGTCAATAAAAATATAAAGTGCAAAATTAATTATTTTACTTTTTATTTTTTCATTGTATTATGAAACCATATAGAATAAAATAAATTTTATGAGTTTAGATTTCGTCAACCAAGAGAGAGAGAGAGAGAGAGAGAGAGTAATCAACAAAACGAAGTTATTTTTCCGATAACATCAACAAACTCCAATCTAACAAACCTTGAATGGGCACAACAGCAAGTCACAAATTATATAACTGACAAAAATTTATTTGTCAATAATATGAAAAATAAATTAGACCCCAAAAGAAAACTATTTGTCAATAGTTGTGGTCCTGCATTTGTTAGAGGGGGTGGCAGAGATATATTGGAATGTATGATTTGCGATAAGAATAAAAATTTCATAAATAAAAATAGTTTAGATGTCAGGAGAATAGATCTCAATAATGTAGACAAAACTTATATAAACGAAACCGCTGTCATTATACCATCTGGCGACATTGGTTATTGCGCATTTGGACATATCATACCCGCTGTGTGTCATTTTTTGTGGTATTTATTTGATGATAGATACAAAAATTTAAAGACAATGAAAATTGTTTTATTGTTAGGAAATCAAAATAAAAAATTTTTAGATTTTTTATATTTACTTGTCCCAAAAGAACAATTCATTATGATAGAAGATAAAAATAAAATTTATCAATTTAAAGAAGCGTTTGTAGCAGATTCATCATTTGGGTGGAATGGTCCAGGCAACGATATAAATAATAAATTTGTGGATATTTTTGATAAAATGAAACAAAATGTTCCTGATAAATATAATTATGAAAAGATATATTTCACAAGAAGCGAAAAAGAAAGACCGCTTATTCCAAATAGTGAAGCCACAAAAATTGTTTATAACGAAAAACAAATTGAAAGAATTTTTGAAAAAAATGGTTTTAAAATTTTTTATCCAGATAAATTAAGTATTATGGAACAAATTGCAATATGTAAAAAAGCAAAGGTATTGGCGGCCGTAAGTGGTGCAGCCCTCCAACAGGCCGTGTTTTTACCTAATAATAGCACGGTTATTGCATTATGTAGAGACTATGTAAGAGAGGAAATAGCATTTCAAATACCTATCGATAGATTAAAAAACAACACTTCCATATATATTGATGCCTGTGTAAATCCTTTGCCATTTCGCTTAAAAGCAAATTGGAGTCATAATACCATAATTGGTGTAAATCGTCATGTCAAGGCTTTTTTTGATGATTATAAATTTAAATACAATAATGAAGATTTAATGCCAAACAAGGACGAAATGCTTAATTTTTTAATTGATTTTGGATACAACTATAGCAATTACAAAGATAAAAACTATAGAATAAAAAAGTTGTACGATGATATGGAAAGCCAAAACACCAATGAAAGATTGTCAAAAATTGAAGAAAAATTAAAAATCATCAATAATAAAAAAACTCATTACAAAAAACACTACAAATTATGGAAAATGTATGCAAATTTAGTATGTATTTTCATTATCAATAAAGAGAAAAGGCACGAAATGAGAATAAATTTAACCATGTTATAATAACCAATCAATTTTTTCAAATTTTTTGTAACTTACCCCTTCTTGTGTTTTATTATATAGCCACCATGCTTCAATTCTTTCTAAAAAGAACACAATATTCCTTTCATCGTTAGAAATTTGTTTTTCCATTTCTATTGCAATGGGCGAAATAAAATCAACAATTTCAAAGAATAAATCTCTTCTCAAAACAAACATTTCGTTAAAATACCCCCATTGTAATTCAAAAAAATTTTCCACCTTTTCAAATTCAAAGGGATAAATCTTTTTAACAGCATTCATACCAACATCATAAAGCGATTGTGGATGACATTTTAAAAATTGCTTTTTTAATGATTTGTTAAACAATGATTCTCTCGGAAGACACATATCATAATTTAAATATTCACTCAACATAGAATGATGAAAAAATTTACTATAATTACAAACACCAATATATTCAGGATTATCTATTTTATCCATATTGTGCCTTACCCAATAAAATGCCGTAAACGGACCCATCTTATGATTGAATTTTGACAGATTTTGCCCCGTGTTATCCCCGATTGTATTTTCCAATAGCCATTTTTGTGCAGTGGAATTATTTTTTGTCGTTCCATATCGAGTGGTTATTGTTTTCGTCATGCATTCTCTACCGCCATGCACCGGAACAATACAATCATTGGCAAACAATTCAGCCGGTTTATGGTAAACTGCAATAATTTTTAAATATTTTATTTGCTCAACATTGGTTTTGTAAAAAAAACGTTCCAACTCCCTCTTCAAATATCTTGCGGTATTGTTGTCTGTGTCATTAATTTTTTTTCCTATTTTTCCCCTTCCATATTTTTCCCTAAAATGCCTTCTGTTTTTCTTTTTTGGAATAAACCAACAACAGATATTTATTAACAATTTATTCATACAAACCTCCAAACAAATTGTTAAAGGAATAATGAATGATATGGTTTGATTTTTTGAAAAAATTGGCAAGATGAATTGCCTTTTTTAAAAAACGTTGATGAGGAGTTCTTAATCTCTCTCTCTCTCTCTCTCTCTCTCTCTGGGTTGACGAAGTTAAATTTAATAAATTTCATAAAAATAATAATTTATAATACTATAACTTTCATAATAAGTGGTCAAAAGATAAAAAGCAAATATATTTAATACCAAAATATATGAAATAATGTATGTCTTTTTATGCACACTCTCACAAAGCCTATTGTATGTAAAAAATATAGTAAACTAATGACTTAATATGGCGGGCAGAGAGGGATTCGAACCCCCGGAGACTTGCGCCTCGGCGGTTTTCAAGACCGCAGCTATCGACCACTCAGCCATCTGCCCATTTTTATTATAATTTTATAAACATAATTTGTCAACTTTTTCTTCTTTAAAAAGAAATTATAATTTTTTATTTTGACAAAATTATTTTTTTTATATATTCTTCAATCAATATAATAATGTGATTTAATATGGAATATAAAAAAATTGATAATAAATTTTTTGTTAGAATTGACCCAGATGCAAATGTTATTGAAAATTTAAAAATTCTTTGCGAAAAAGAAAATATCAAAACAGCTGCCGTAACTGGTATTGGTTCTGCAAAATTTATAAAATTAGGTTTTTTTAATCCAGCCACAAAACAATATCAAGAGAAAGATTATAATGGATATTATGAAATTGCAAATTTAGTTGGCAATATTACTGAAAAAGATGGTAAAGGTTTTCCACACATACATATAACTGCTTCATCTGAAGATTTTAAGTTATTTGGCGGACATTTAGTGGAGGTGAAAGTTAGTGTAACCGCTGAAATCGTTGTTGAATTAACAAGCGGTGGTGTTAAAAAAGTATTAAACGATAAACTTGGGTTATCAATATTCACATTCTAAACATGAAAAAAGAAACAACGAAAACAAAAATTAAAATTAGCAATTTATACAAATCTTTTGGCAAAAAAGATATTTTGAGGGGTGTAAATTTAGAAGTAAAAGAAAAAGAATCATTGGTAATACTCGGCGGAAGTGGCACAGGTAAGTCAGTTTTAATCAAAACAATTTGCACCTTATTGGAAGCCGATGACGGAGATATTATAGTGGATGGACAGAGTATAAACCATATGAGTTGGCAAGAAAAAGATAAATTAATGGACAAATTTGGCTATTTATTTCAAGGTGGAGCGCTGTTTGATTCTTTGAAAATATGGGAAAATGTGGCATTTAGATTATTAAATAAAAAAGTCAAAAAAGATGAAGCAAAAAATATTGCAATTGAAAAATTAAAAATTGTGGGACTTGGTGAACATGTGGCTGATTTGTATCCAAGTGAATTATCGGGCGGAATGCAAAAAAGAGTTAGTTTGGCAAGAACAATCTGCACTAATCCTGAAATTATTTTCTTTGATGAACCCACCACCGGACTTGACCCTATAATGTCCGATGTCATCAATAATTTAATTATAAAAACATCAAAGCAGGTAAAAGCAACCACAATTACAATTACTCACGACATGGCATCAGCAAAGAAAATTGCTGATAAAATTGCATTATTATATGGAGGCAAAATTATTTGGTATGGAGGAGTAAAAGAAATGGAAAAAAGCGATGACCCCTACTTAAAACAATTTATAAACGGGCAAGCAGAAGGCCCCATTAGGTTGTATTAATGTTGTATACAACTTTTATTAAACAGGTAAATTTTCGCAAAGAATTTATAAGAATGCCAGATGTATGTGAAATATTTAAAAATTTGGGATTGGAGAGTGTTGTTTCTGTGTTAACAACTGGTAATATAATATTTGAAAGCAATAAAAAAAAATATAAATGAAATCATAAAACAAAAACTCAAAGAGTTTTATGATTACGATATAGATATGTGGACTTTAAAAAAACAAGATATAGAAAATATTTACAATAATAATCCTTTTGAAAATAAAAAAGATTTTTATATTCAAATTTTCATAACAAATGAAGAATTTGGCAAAATTTTGATGGAGGAATTTAATAAAATTCCACACATTGAAAATGAAATTGGAACCATGGTGAATAATATATTTTATTGGAACATTAAAAAAAAGAATGCATTTGAAACACATTTTACAAAAATCTTGTCAAAAAATTCATTAAAACATAATTTTACCATAAGAACCATTGGAACAATAGAAAAGGTGTTAAAAAGGATGGAACAATAATTATTTCCTCCTAAATAAATCGACCAATTCAAATAAATTTACAATTCCCATTGCCTGCGATAAAAATAAAAACATACACCCACCCATTCCACCTGCAATTAAAAGTTGCCAAATATCACCCCACAACAATTTTTCTATTGCAATTCTTATGCAAAGTATTGTTACACCCATTATTATTGATGCATAAATTGTTTTCAAAACTTTAAGTTTAAATTGCTCCGTCATTAAAAATAAACTATCCCTACACAACGCATAAAACAATAAAATTGTTGATATGATGGTCGCTACAACTCCTGCAAATGCAATTCCATTTGTTTCATAATCTCGCACTAACAATACACTTAAAATAACGTTTATCATTAAATTTATTAGTGAAATTCTCATCGGTGTTTTTGTATCTTTTTTTGCATAAAAAATTGCATTCAATATTTTTGAAAATATATAAAATGGAACAGATAGTGAATAAATTTGAATAATAGTTGCAACATTTACAGTGTCAATTGTAGTAAATTGCCCACGTTCAAAAAGCAAGGCAACTATTGGTTGTGCCAACATATATAATCCTATTGCCGATGGAAGTCCAAAAAATAATGACAAAAAAAATGAACTTTCCTGCAATTGTTGGGCTTCTGCATTATCACCACTCTTTCCAAGTGCCTTTGATAAATGCGGTAAAATACTTACTCCAATTGTGGTTCCAATTAATGATAATGGAAATTGCGTTACTCTGTCACTATAATAAAGCATTGATACGGCACCAGGTATAAGAGTTGCAACCACCGAACTGATGAAGGAATTTATTTGAACTATACCACTGGCCAAAAAAGTATGCCAAAATTTGCCAAAAAATTGTTTAGTTTGAGTGCTCCAATGTGGAATTACAGGAAATAATAGGAGTTTCATTTTTACCACAAAAAATATCATGTAAAGCAATTGAAATAGACCAGAAAAAAGCACTCCAAATGACAAAAATAAGACTATCTTTCCTTGACTTAAATTTTTTGACACAACAGCAAAGAAAATTAGGCTTAAATTGAGTATCACAGGACATAAAGAAGTTACAAGAAATTTATTATAACTATTCAAAATTCCTGACATCAGTGCCACAAGAGATATAAAAATTAAATATGGAAATGTTATTTTTGTCAATAAAATTACAAATTGCATTTTTTCTCCATCATAACCTGGAGCAAATAACGTCATGAGTTGTGGCATAAAAATTTCAGCAAATATAGTAAAAACAATTAAAGAATAAAATAAAATTGAAAAAATATTTCTCGCAAAAGCAAACATTTTTTTTTGTCCATGCATAGTCAATCCATTGACAAATATTGGCACAAAAGCTGACGACAAGGCACCTTCTGCTGTTATTTTTCTAAAAAAATTAGGAATTTTAAATGCCATAAAAAATACATCAGAATAAAGTCCACTACCTATATATTTTGCAATAAAAATATCCCGTAAATAACCACTTATTCTTGACATAAATGTTCCAAACGATGTCTCAAATACTGCTTTTAAAAATTTATTCATAAAAAATACTTTTTAGTATGAATTTAGTTTATAATATAAAATATAAAAAACAATTTATTTATTTGAAAAATATTTTTTACTCCATACTATCAATAGTATGAACTTTTTAAAAAAAAATTTATCCATTATAATTATTTCTTTTGTTATTATTTTTGCTTTTTTTGATATCTATAGAAATAAAAAGTCTGTATTTAAATTTGAAGAAATGAAATCAGACTATTATAATGAAAGGTTAAAAAATGTAATTTTGCTCGATAAATGGAGAAATTTGACCGATGAAGAATTAAAAAACCATAATAAAAATATTAAAATTTTTGTATCCTACCACAAACCTTACACTTTATGGCAACATCCATATTTAATACCCATACATCTTGGTAAGGCCGTTGCTGATAGGGAATATAATACATCAAGCAGCAAAGGAAAAAATACTGCTATACAACTTAAATGGCTGAAGGATAACATTAAAATTGCTGACAATATTGGTAAAAATATCTCCCTATTGAATAGGGAATTTGGGGAAATGACTGGTGTATTTTGGGTATGGAAACATTATGAGGAAATTGGAAATCCTTCACATGTTGGTTTTTTTCAATACGGAAAACTCATTGAATTGGATGTGGTAAATGAGGCCACAAATTATGATATGGTGATTCCAAAAAAATTTCCCACAAGAGAAGGTTTTGATGTTAAAACTACCTATAAAAATAGCCCAGTATTACAAAAACTTGATTATTTTCAATATATTGAAAATGTTATAAAAAAAGTATATCCCGAACAATTTGAAGATTACTTGGAAATGATAAAACAAAACAATCTTTATCTATTAGGTAATATAAATATTATGAAAAAAGAAGTATTTTTTGAATATTGTGAATGGATTTTTCCAATTTTATTTGAGTTGGAAAGAGAATTATTAAAGATTGATATAGAAAAAAGAGATCTTAGAGATATTGCTTATATAACAGAGTTATTGCACGGTATGTTTTTTGACCGAAAGATAAAAGAAGGTGCAAAAGTCAAAACAACTACCACATTATTAATAACTCCGTTTCTTTAAAATGAAAAAAATTATTATACCAATTATTATTTTACTTTGTACTATTTTGGAAATAAATGAAAATTATTTTGCAAGACAAAGAGTTAACTCCATGAAGGAAGAAAATTCAATTTTACAGCAAAAGATTTTGATAAATAAATGGAAAAAATACACCAAAAGAGGCGATAGAACCATATATCCAAATTTAAAAATATTCGTATCTTATGATAAACCATATACTTTGTGGCAACATCCATTTTTAACACCAATACATGTCGGCAGAGCCATAAAACAAAATGATTGGTTGGAAAAAAATATGATTGGAGACAATACAGGCGATAATATTTCCATAATGAATAAAAAATTTGGAGAAATGACAATTGTATATTGGACATGGAAACATTATAATGAAATTGGCAATCCTCCTTATATTGGATTTTTCCAACATAATAAGTTTATTGATTTGGATGTTACAAATGATGCCATAAATCATGATATGGTGGTGGCGGAAAAAATAAAAGTAACTTTGAAAAACTTTAATTATGTGAAGAGAGTTATAAAAAAAACACATCCAGAGATATTGAATTTTATAAAACAAGGGGAAAGTTATGCAAATAGTAATACAAACATTATGAAAAAAGAAATATTTTTTGAATATTGTGAATGGATTTTTCCAATTTTATTTGAAATGGAAAAAGAAATTGAAGGAGATAATGATGATTTTACTCCTATAATTGAAACATTGAATGGTGTATTTTTTGATAAAAAAATAAAAGATGAAGCAAATGTAAAAACCACGATAATTATAAATAATTGATTTATTTATTGTTTAATTCGTATATTTCACATACTCTATCTTTAAAAATATCTATTTTTTCAATCATCAATTCCAAATCGTCTGTTAAAATTTCGGCATTTTCTTTATTTTTTTTATCTTTTAAATATTTGATATATTCTATAACTAATTTGTTGGCAAATTTAGTGATTTCATCTATCATTGGAAACAAAATTTCTTGTTTTGATTTTAAGTCTATATCTTCGCTGTCCTCAATTTCCGTTTTCATTTCCTCTGCAATATCTTGATATTGCGAAATTTGTTCATATATCAGTTCATCTTCTTTTGGTGTCATACTTTCCCCTTTTTCGCCAAATAACGAACTTCTCTTTCAATATCTTTTTTTTTGATACTTTCTCTTTTGTCATATAATTTTTTACCCTTTGCAAGTGCAATTTTTATCTTTGCATAGCCTTTGTCATTTATGTATAATACCAGGGGTATTATTGTGAGACCTTTTTCTTTTACGCTTCCCAATAGTTTATTTATCTCCTTTTTTGTTAAAAGTAATTTTCTTTTTCTCGTGGGATCATGATTAAGATACTTGGAACTTTGATTATAAGGCGGTATATTTAAGTTATAGGCCCACGCCTCATCGCTTTTATCTATGGAGATATAACCTTCTTGTATATTCGCTCTGCCCTGTTTTAACGACTTAATTTCCGTTCCAACTAACACAATGCCTGCCTCATATTCTTGCAATATTTCATATTCATATCTTGCCTTTCTATTTTGTGCTACAATTCCCATGTCCGTAAGATAATTCTTTTATTTTAAAAAGCAATATAAAAACAAAATAACATAAATTGAAATTTTAAGAACCTTTTAATTTATGATATTGTAAATAATTTTTCCACATAAAATACCTCCATCATTGTCAATGTTAACTGAAATTTCTTTGATACTTTTAAAAATCTCAATATTTAACAAATTTTCAATTTCCTGTATTATACTTAGCATAAAAATCCTACTATTGGCTTCGGAGTAAATTTTTATTTCCAAAATGCAAGAGGAAATTCTTTCCGTAAAATTTGAAATATCTTTCATTTCCTTTATAGCAACCACCATATGTGGGAAATTTGTATTTGCAGGAGTGCAAGAAAAAATACCACTAAGTTGTATAAAATTACCTGAATTTTGCTCGATTAAAATATCATAAATAGTTTTTTGTATATCTGTCATATTTGCATTATAATGCAAAAATGAAAGAAAGGGAAGTACAAAAGTAAAATAAAATAATTGACAAATATAAATTTTACTCGTATAAATAACTTATGAATATATTTAATATTGCCTATAAAAATTTGTTGAGACGAAAAGTTAGAAGTATTTTTACGATACTTGGAATTGCTTTGTCAACTTGGGTGTTGGTAACTTTACTCGGTTTTAATAACGGCTATGAAAAATCATTAAACAATGATATTGACAATATGGGTTTTCAAATTGCCCTCACTGCGAAAGGTTGCCCATATGAAGCTGCAACCTTGATGTTAAAAGGTGGAACTGGACTTCGATATTTGGAGGAAAGTTTGGTGGCAGGTTTAAATGATGATGCAGAAGTGGAAAAAACAACTCCAATGTTAATGCACGCTGAATTTGATGTAAATAAAGGAGAAAATGGTGGAACCACGATTTATCTTGGAATTGACTTTGTCACTTATCCTGAAATGAAACCATACATTAAATTTAAACAGGGAAATTGGTTTGATAGCAATGAAAAAAAACAAGTGGTTATGGGTTTTGAAGTGGCCGAATTGGAACAAAGAGAAGTTGGGGACATTATGCTTATAAATAACGATGAATATGAAGTGGTTGGTGTGCTACAAAGGAGCGGAACACAGGACGATGGAATGATATATTTACCATTAAAAACGGCTCAAAATCTTTTTGATAAGGCTGGAAAAATAACGATGCTTGGCATTAGATTAAAAAAAGATGTGGTGCAAGATGTTTTTGAGGAAAAGTTATATACATTGCCAGATGTACAGGTTGTATCTATGGCACAGGTTAAAAATACTATCATGGGACTCGTATCAAGTGCGAAAGTTATTGTGTTGTCAATAGTGTTTATTGCCTTTCTAATAGCCATGTTTGGCGTGTTAAATACAGTATTGATGTCAGTTTTTGAAAGATATCAGGAAATTGGAATTTTAAAAAGTATAGGTGCAATGCCAAAAGATGTATTTTTGATGATTTTGATTGAAACTACGGCTTTATGTGCTATTGCTGGAATAGTTGGAATTACTTTTTCATATTTATTTGCCGGGTTATCAGAAATTGCCATTGCATCATTTTTGCCATTTTCACCAAATGGAAATTTAATACAAATTGATGGTGGCATAGCATTATTGAGTTTTTTTTCCATTGTAGGCATTGGAATTATTGGAGGTGTATATCCATCGTTGAAAGCAGCAAACATAAGACCATTGGAAGCAATTAGGAGTGAATAATTATTTAATTGACAAATATTATTTATTTCTTACAATATATCCATATATATCGATAAGGTTTGTATGGTTGTGAAAACTGGTTCGCAGATAATAATAGATAGTTTACTGGAACAAGGGGTAAATGAGATTTTTGGATATCCCGGTGGTAGTATTATACATTTTTACGACGAATTGTATAAGAACAAAGACAAAATAAAGCATTATTTAACAAGGCATGAACAGGCAGCAATTCATGCAGCAGAAGGCTATGCCAGAGCAACTGGCAAGGTTGGAGTGGCTGTATTTACATCTGGACCTGGCATTACAAATGCTATAACCGGAATTGCTGATGCATTTTTGGATTCTGTTCCAGTTGTTATAATTTCAGGTCAAGTAAAATCTACTTTGCTTGGAACTGATACTTTTCAAGAGGTGAATATTACAGGCATTACAAGAAGTATTACGAAATATAATTATTTGGTAAAAAGTGCCGAAGATATAAGCAAGGTTATTAAAGAAGCATTTTACATAGCCAAAGAGGGCAAACCAGGTCCCGTAGTAATTGCTGTAACTTCTGATGCACAAGCAAAACAAATAGAATATACACCAAAGACCACAAACATAAGAATTAAAGAAAAGGAACCAAGAAATTATGTGGGTTTGGCAAAGGAAAGTATAAAAATGTTAAAAGAGGCAAAGAATCCAGTTATTTATTATGGTGGAGGTTTAATTATTGCAGATGCCGTAACAGAATTAAAAGAACTTGTAAACAACAATAACATACCAGTTGTATCAAGTTTTATGGGACTTGGAGCCTTTCCGGTGGAAGATAAGAATTTTCTTGGACTTGCCGGTATGCATGGAAATTACAAAGCAAATATGGCCATTTTTAATGCCGATTTACTTGTAATTATAGGGACAAGATTGACGGATAGGGCCACTGGAAATCTTGATAAATATGCTAAAAAGTCAAAAAAAATACACATTGATATTGAACCAGCTATATTGGGTTTAAATGTGCCGGTTAATTTAGAAATTGTAGGAGATGCAAAACAGATTTTACAGGAAATTAATAAGTATAATGATGTAAAGTTAGATTTAACAAATTGGTGGGCTGATATTAAAAAATGGAGAGAAAAAAATAGACCGCGATATTTTAGTAGTGATGTGATCATTAAACCACAATATTTGATTGAAAGAGTTAGTGCTTTAACCAAAGACATTCCACATAATTTTATAACCACAGATGTGGGACAACATCAAATGTGGACGGCACAATTTTATGAATTTAGTAGAACGAGACAATTTATTTCAAGTGGCGGATTGGGAACCATGGGATTTGGACTCCCTGCTGCACTTGGAGTGCAAGTGGCTTATCCTAAATCACAAGTTATTTGTATTAGTGGCGATGGAAGTTTTATGATGAATATACAGGAATTAGCAACTGCCGTGTATTATGATTTGCCGGTGAAGGTTGTAATTGTCAATAATGGAGTGCTTGGTAATGTAAAGCAATGGCAAGAATTAATGTATGAAGGACGATTTAGTGAAACTATTTTTGAAAAACAAACAGATTTTACTGCCGTGGCAAAGGCTTTTGGTTGCGAAAGTTTGGAAATTAGTGAACCATCAAAACTTGATGACGCGATAAAAACCATGTTAAATTCAAAAAAAGCATTTGTTTTGAATGTAAAAACAGCAGATGAATATATAACACCAATGGTGCCACCGGGAAAGGATTTTTCACAAATGTTATTGAAGGAAGATTTTAAACATTAAATGTTAAGTCGTTTATGTAAAAATTTATTATTTGATTGATAAAAATGAAGTGTTGAATCGATACAATATAACAATTTCAACACTTCAAATCTTACCAATAGATAATTTTAATAACTATATCCATTTATCATATATTTTTTTGTATTCACCGCTACTTCTTACTTCTTTCAAAGCTTTGTTAATTTCTTTTAACAATGCTGTGTTTTTCTTATTAAATGCCATACCAGCATTTTTTGGATTTATTTTATCACCAACAATTTTAAGTTTACCCTTACCTTTGCTCTTTAAGTATGCTAATGCCGGTATATCATCCATCAAAATTGCATCAACTTTTCCAGTTTCAAGTGCAGTATAAATATCTACATTATTGAAAAACACTAATTCAACGCCCTTATAGTTTTCTTCAGAATATTTTACTTGCGAAGAACCAGTTTCCACACCAAGTTTAATACCCTTTTTCAAATCTTTTGCACTTTTAATTGTATTATTGTCTTGTTTAACTATAACAAAAACACCAATTTTCATATATCCATCACTAAAATTTACCTTCTTTTTTCTATCGGAAGTTTCACTTAAACAAGAAATTACTAAATCAACTTTTTCACTTTCCAATTCTTGAATTAAACCCTCAAACGGTAAATCAATATATTCCAATTTGTAATTTAATTTTTTAGCGATTGAATTTAACAAATCTATGTCAAAGCCAACCAATTCTCCCTTTTCATTGAAAGATTCAAAAGGAGGATATGTCGCATTTGTTCCAACTCTTAAAGTCTTTGCCTGCAAATTAGCAATTCCTAATAATGCCATTATAACTAATAAATATTTTTTCATTTTAATTCCTGTATTTTTTAAATTTTTTTAATAAAAACAAGCATCTTTAAATTAAAAGATGCTTGCAAAGTCAAATATGACCACGATTTATGATTAGCAAGCATTACTTGCTATGATGAAATAAGTTGTTATTCAATAAATAAATCATTTTCATATTATCATTTTTTAAATTCATGTTTTTAGTATATAATATAAAAAAAATAATGTCAAATTAATTTATATATCCGCTCAAACACTTCTAAACGCTTCTGTCGTAATCTTTAAAATAAACCTCACTAATAAATCTTCGACCTTTTTGTCCTCTTTTTAATTGCACCACAATATCTACCACATTTTCTATGTAATCAACGATATCCTTTGGTGGCATACCAAGTCCAGCCTGCAACACCATCATTTTTAACTGTTGAAGTGCCATAGCTGGAGTATCAGCATGCAGCGTGGAAATAGAACCAGGGTGACCCGTGTTGATGGCTCTTAAAAAGGCAAATGCTTCCGAACCTCTCAACTCACCCACTATTATTCTTTCAGGTCTTAAACGAAGGCAACATTCAATCAAATCTTGCGTCGTAACATTTGCTCTACCTTGTCCACCCTTTGATGCAAGTAAGTGCACCCTATTTGGGAAAGCGGTCAAGTCAATTTCTCGAGCATCCTCACAACTTATAAGTCTTTCACTTTTTGGAATTGCTCTCAAACAGGCATTGGTAAATGTTGTTTTTCCTGTTGAAGTACCACCAGCAATAATAATATTTTTTTTACTAAAAATTGCTTTATATAAAAAAGTTTTAATCAATCCGGCCTTCAATAGTCTTGAAAGCACTATATTATTCGTATCAACGATTGCTTGTGCTGATGTGGAGTCAAAACAACCCATTTTCTCATAATCCTCTAACGACCATTTTAAATCACTCGGTTTTCTTATGGAATAAATTACGGAAGTTGCTTCCGTAGCAGGTGGAATCACAATTTGAATTCTCTGTCCCCCTGGTAAAGTAGCACCAAGTAGTGGAGTTTCCTCACTAATCTTTTGATCTGTTGCCTGAGCAATAAGACTTGCCAATGCTTTTAAATGCTTCAATGTATATTCAGGCATCTCAACTCTAAACATATCACCTTTTTTTTCCACCCATGCTTCACCTGGATCGTTTATTGAAATTTCGGCAATACCTGGCTGATCCAATATATGGGTTATCTGCTTCAAATAGACATTCAGTGCTTCGTAATTAGGCATATAACTTGTTATAATAATATTATAAAAATAAAAATCAATATTATTTACTTTTAAAAATATTATTGTATGATGACATAATGTTGGTGTTGGTAATAAAATTTTTAATATTATTTTTTATAGGATTTTTCCTAAATATTTTGATAAAAAATTTTTCATTCACATTTTTTGAATATTTTTACAAAAGAAAAAGAGTTTTTT
The DNA here is from genome assembly GCA_031289855.1 of Rickettsiales bacterium. Taxonomy (GTDB): domain Bacteria; phylum Pseudomonadota; class Alphaproteobacteria; order Rickettsiales; family UBA1997; genus JAIRSX01. Next base: position 24,772 of record JAITOR010000009.1, on the reverse strand, counting down.
TTACAAGCCTTATAATTGCGGCAAAAAAGCCATTATTATCACTTATCTGGATATGTTTAGCATTAAAATTTTCAAACATTTTAACAATGCATCTTGCAAACATAAATGTTGCAAAACTTATAAATTCAGTGTTTTATCTCGTTATTTTAATATTATTATTAAAAATAGCCACAAGATTTAAAAAACAATATATTTTACAAAAAACAAAAAAAATTAATATTAGTGGACTTGATTTCACAGAAAAATTAGTTAAAATTATGCTTTTTGTGATTTGGTTGTTTTTAATATTAGGAAATTTTGGTATAAATATAAATACATTGCTTGCATTTGGTGGATTTGGTTCTGTGATTGTTGGTCTTGCCGGTAAAGATATTTTTTCGAACATTTTTAGTGGCATTGTGATTTATATTGATAAGCCATTTTCCGTGGGTGATGAAATTGTGTTGGAAGAAAAAAAAATAACAGGAAAAGTAGAATATATAAGTTGGAGACAAACAAAAATTTTGTTGAAAGAAACAAATATTCCAATGTATATTCCAAATTCTATTTTTAGTATTACGACCATACAAAACAAGAACAAAACGAGTTATTTTAAAATTGATGAAAAGATTCTATTAAAATATCAAGATTTTGATAAAATGGAGCAAATAACGAAGGAAATTACAAGCACTTTAAAGAGTTGTTATGGAATCAATAAAAGCACCGTGAGTGTATTTTTTACTGGCATAACCAATAATTGTTTAACACTTAGAATTGCGGCTATGACCAACACCAATTCCTTGCAAAAACTATCCACAATAAAACAGGATATTTTGATAAAAAGCATTAAAATCGTTAAAGAAAATGGGGTGGTGGAAATTCCAGAGTTTAATGTTGTAAGTTAAAAAAACATGGACGAGAAATTATATTAAAAAAGATAAAATAAATTTGTAAAATAAATATTAATATTATATGATACAATTATATTAATAATGTTATTTACTTATGTCTTTTATATCTGGTAATTGGAAAATGAATGGTTCAAAGAGTGCTATTGACCAATGGTTCAAAGATTTTGCTGTTGCAGCAAAAGAAAGTGAAAACAATACAAAATCACCCGTTGATATTTTAATATGCGTGCCTGATTTGTATATTGAATATGCTATTGCCAAAGCCACTGAATATAATAAAGAAACTAATAATTTTAAAGTAAATATTGGTGCTGAAGACGTGCATGAGACAGAAAAAGGCGCATTTACCGGTAATACAAGCCCTTTGTTTTTGAATGAATTTGGTTGCAAATATACATTAACAGGCCATAGTGAAAGACGACAATTTCAAGGTGAAACTGATGAAACCATTAACAAAAAATCTGCTGGCGCTTTGGCACACAATATTACACCTGTAATTTGTGTAGGTGAAGATTTATCAGTAAGAGAAGCAAAAAAGCATCTTGAAGTAGTGGGTGAACAAGTTTTGAAGACCACTGCTGGTTTGGATTTAAATAAAGTTGTGGTGGCTTATGAACCTGTGTGGGCAATTGGCACAGGTAAAGTTGCAACAACTGCTGAGGTTGATGAGGTTTGTGGACATATTAAAAGTGTAGTTAAAAAACAAGATTTAAAAGTTCTATATGGTGGCTCTGTAAAACCTGATAATGCCAATGAAATTTTGCATTTAAAAAATGTAGATGGTGTATTAGTTGGTGGCGCGAGTTTAAAGGGATCTGATTTCTTTAATATTGTAAAAGGAAGTTTTTAGGTGCCAAACAATTCTACGAGAGCCCCTAAAAGTAATATTTCCAATGCCTTGATTAATGCCAAAAAGAATGTTTTTGATATAAAAGAAGAGGATGAAAGTGATTTGTTAAGGGGGATTAAAGATGAAAATTTTGATGATAAAAGTAAAAAATCTGTAAAACATGAGATGGAAGAGATTAGAAAAGATGATGATATAGAGGAAAAAGTTAAAAAAATATTAAAGATTGTAAAAAAAGAGGATGAGGAAGATGATGATGCCCCAGTGTTTAGGAATAAAAATAAAGAACTTAGAGAAGATTTAAAGGCACAATTATCAAATGATGTGGTTGAAGCAATAAATATTGAAAATGATGAAATGGAGGTCATTATTGAAAAGTTAAGAGCAAGAGGACTTTCAAAAGATAAGGCGATTGAAATGGTAAAAACAATAGGAACACCAACTAAATCAAGAGAGAATGGAGGCAGAGGGGTATAATAGGAAAAATTTTTTATTCTACATTCTTTTTCGACCTGTTTTCATTTTTTTTTAATAATTTTTTTCCTCAAATGACTCTACAATTTGACCACCTCTCAAGAAGATGACAAAGTGTAAATAATGAAAAAAAATAAACAATGGAGAGTCCTTTCAAAAAAACCAACTTCATTGGATTTTGACCCTCCACAAAAGAGGAATAATTATAGGATATACAAAAAATGATGATAACTACAAAGGATAAGTATCAAAATAGAGAGCAAATAAATAACTATTCTCTCCATCAAGAGAAGGGTAATTAGACAAAAAAATTGGAGAGGAAAGGGGGAAAAAATAAAAATTAAAATATACCCTCTGGAATACTATCAACCCAAGTACCATAATTATCTTGTTGCGAATATTTACAAGTATAATCATCTGCTACTTTACTGCAATCTTGCCAATAATATATTCCTCCAACACCAGTGCTAGCCCATCCATTACCATTTATCTTTTCAATCTTCTTTTTATAGCCTTCTGATATATCACAAGTTATTTTTGCCACCAAGCAAGCAGAAACTGGTTTATTACAAGCACCCGCATCTCTATTCCATCTTCCACAATTTCCAATTATTTTTGGAAAACCAATATAAACTCTTTCTTTCGCAGGACTTCTAAAATTTAAAGTCTCACTTCTATTACCATCATAACAAACTCCGCTATAATTCTTCGCTGACTCGTGTGATACATTATCGCTTTCATTATCACAATAATACAAATTATCTTTAGCACAGTTATTTGTTCTTGTCCATGTTCCGTTAGCGTTACATTTGAAAAGAACACCCCATCCTTCATTTTTCATATCATTTTCAGTTTTACCTCCACATTTAGCAATAACAACACTATTGGCCGTAAACCATTTAGCACTTCTTTTACCAGAAAAACGATCATTGCCATTAAGAAAAACATCCACCAAATCACCTCCATATTCTATTTCACTGGCATCACAAGTATACATATTGTAAGCGGTAGTATCCGTATAAACAGGATTTACTTCAAAAAAACCACCAAAACCATAACCACTAGAACCATTATCACGATTAGTAAACTGAGTATACAATAAACCTTCACCCTTTGTAAAAGGAGCCGCAGTAGTAGAGTTTAAAAAAGAAGCTAATTTAGTTGAATTACTACTATTTGTGTAAACGGCATCATAATGATCACTGTTAAGAGCAGTTGCCCTATATCTATTCGCTGTCAAAGCATCCGTTTTACATAATCCACTTGCTCCGGCGGCAACAACAGATATTTTACATGCTTTTTGTACCCCCAATCTCGAATAAGTACCAAACGATGATGAACCCGTACTACCATAATTAGTAGCGTCGGTTGTTGCAAGATTAGAAGCACCATATTTTACATCACCAACAAGAAGTTTATCATGATTGGAATTAACATAAAAAATGTTTGTAGTGGCACTATATCTATCAGAAATATCTACCCTTGCATCATCCTGAGAGCCGTCGTCGTCTCCAGTAACTCGTAACCAAAGACTAATATTGGCCGGTATTCCCTCTAATGAAGTTTTTGAATATGTTTTACAATCTGCGGGTTTTTCTGTCGTCCATTTCATACTACCATCACTCATTTCACTACATGTGAATTCAACATTATCTCCTGTAAGCATTCTTGTATCATCACAATATCCAATAACCACACCACCCGACTCCACATATCTACTTTTTGTTCCATATGCACCAGTTTGAAATCCGTCATTGACAACTGGTTCCCTATCTTCATTATATATACTTTTAGAAGTAACTTTAAGAGTAATGTTATTAAATACAAAATTTTCTAATTTTTTTCTAGCGGTAACACAATCTGCTGAAGTACAATCTGCTATATTAGGTTTAGAGGCTGATATTGCTTTATCTGTAAGATCTTTTCTGTAATCTTTAATATTAGCAGAAACTTTATCCTTAACAAAAACTGGCACAATACCCGGATAATTAACCGAATTTCCAATCTTTTGGCCACTTCCACCCATAGTAGCAGTTGCAATATTATCTGTAACTTGTCTTCTCCACCAAATTCCAGTGTGATCAAAAGGTAATTTTGATAAATCACAAACTTTTTTGCACTTTGCGTTTGTGTCAGTATTAACTTCCCATCTCCCAACCAAACCACCACTTGTTGGAGGATTGCATTTGGCGATTATTTTGTTATCTTTTGGATAGTATCTTCCCACTTTTCTTACACAATAAGCATCCATTCTTATCTCAGTTCCCACAGTTACTTTTCCTAATTTTTCTAAATCCTCAAGTGCTGTTTTGGAAATGGGATCATTTATTGTTGAAGTAAAAGAATCACCAATAAAGAAATCGATATTAGCCTCCACACCAGTAATATAATTTAAAAGTGTCTTGCTATCAGTGGTTGTATCATTTTCTATACTTACAGTGCTAACCGCCGTACTATATTTTTTTGCTGACTGAGAAAAAATATATTTTTTATTTACATTAGCCATAAAATTTTTATAAATTGTAACCGATGGGCTATATATACCCAAACTTTCAAATGGTAGACCACTGCTATTATTTTCCAAAATAGTTTTTCTCGTCAAAAGTGCTCTTAAATTTTGCTTTACATTTACATTAGGTGTTGTCACAACAGCGGATGTCTTTTTATTGGATATATTGTAACTATAATTATATTGAGGTTGTGTGTAAGTTTTTGAATTTTTCTTCACATCTCTATCCGCAATAGAAGTATCACTACTAACTGGCATATATCTAGAATTTAAAGCCGGCAAACCACCCACAGCATTTAAACCGCCCACATACGTTGTATTATCTTTCGCATAAGGCATTATCATTTGTTTTTGCTTCCAAGGTAAACTTGTGCCTATTGCATTCGATGTATAGGTTCCAGAACCAAAGTCATTTTGCCAAATACAATATTGAGCCACACATTCACCCTTTCGTTTCCATATCGCTTGTGCCGACGGACTATCTTGTTCCAACTCACAAGTGAAAGTTATCTGAGTCTCCATATCTTGAGGAACACCGCTATCCCCATTACAAATAATATTGCCATTCGTTGAATGTAATTCACAATATTTGTAACCTTCGGGGCATTGTGCTTTAAACTCGTAATTTTTGAAAACTTGTTTATTAGGATCCGCAAAATTACCAAATTCAACTGATCCTGTATAACCAGAATTTTTTGGGTAAAATAAACCTTCAATTTTATTTATAACTTTACCAATACTTCTTGGATTAGTTGTTCCACTTATTCCTATATTATCATTAGTTGCTATCGCCTTGTAATCAACTATGACAATTCTATCATCACCAGTACCAACCGAATAAGCAATATCACCACAAGATTTCATTCTACATTCAAATTTATTATAACCGGGCTCCCAATCACCAGTCGCCACATTACAAAGTCTTCCAATTTTAGGAGTTATTGTTTTTGCTGCTGCTATTTCATTAGTTGAAGGTGTATTTACAGAGTTGTTGTTCACATTTATGGTTGCTATATTAGATGTATTATATCCTATTGTATCCACAAACGATGAACTTGCTTGAGAACAATTAATTTCCACTGGTAGAGTTGGTACGTTTGTTCTTTGAGCAGTCAATATATCAGAATAATTCAATTTACCACCTTCAAGCGTTCCAATGGTTTTTACATCTTCCGTTTCATCACTTTTTAATTGAAAATCAAATTGTGTATGCGATATAACGCCTTTAACATCAATATTTACGCGATTTTTTGCATCCATAGTTAAAGGTGTATTATTTTGAGGCTCAGTATCTATCATATACTGTAACATGTTTTTGCTTGTAATTTTAAAATCCACACAAGTTGTGAAGTTTATACATGGATCAATAACGGGACCCCAAGTTCCATCAGCCAAACACTCTCTATGAGGAGCACCCTCAAAAACATTGTTTTTATCGCCACTTTGCACAAAAAGTGCACCATCTGTTGGAAAGCCTTCCACCCATTTGCTATTTTCCACTATTTTTTTACCCACCAATGAAAAACAAGTTCCTTTTATATAAATTTTATCATCTTCATCTGCCACATATGTTTCATTTCTACCATCTCTAATAATAATGTTAGTTATGGTTAAACCACCCAAAGATCTTCCCCATTTTGCACCACCAGTATATCTATCGCCATATCTATTGCCATTATATGTCCTTATATTATTGTTTAAAATCATATCATCACCATTAATTCTGCTCCAAGTATTTCCAGCAATATTAGAACAATCATTTCCAGGATCAACATCACAACTATCATTATTATAAACAATATCACCCATTTGACAAGCAACTGATCCATTGTTACGAAGTTTTCCGATATCACAAGTGCAATTAGGTTTTCCTTTTTCACAAATTTCACCTGACCATTTTTGTATATAACCAGATCTTGTGACCATTTGCATTTTTGTTACATAATCACCCCATCCCCTATAAAAAGTTATATCATCACAACTTCCATCACCACCTTTATCACATGTGCATGTAGAAGACTCCTTACAAATGGTTCCATCAGATTTTTCTATCCAACCCTCTTCTTGCCTTATTTCAGCCCATAACCCATTTCTCCACCAATTTTCAATACTATTGTATCTTGGTTTTGAAAATATTTCCGTAATTTCCCAATTTTCCAAGAATCCGTTTTTGTTTGTATCTTTAAATGTCGTTCTAAACGGATCCAAAGCCTCACAAACACTTAAACAACCATTTTTAATTGCACTCCATTGTCCCCATTTGCCACAACTTCTAGTTGGTTGAGTATTTGCTGACATTGGGTCTTTAAAGAAAGAGGATATTTCGGGATTTGTTATTATGTAATTTCCTTTTGGCGTTGTTTTCATTGAACTTAAAAATTTCGATACATTGGTATGATTTACTCCATATTCAGTATAAACATTATCTGTACTAACTCCTAAATTTTGCATTACATTATTAAATTGCGGCTCAAAACCAGCAAAGAATAATGTATTTTCGGCATAAAATTTTCTTTCTTCAATACATTTTCCTTGAATTTGATATGAGATCACATCATTATTTCTAGGGGTTGGTGTTTCAGCCCAAATTGCTCCACCAGTATGTCTCCAAATGGTATTTTTATTATTCATTACATTGTTTATTCTTGTGTCGAATTCCAAAGGAATTTTTGGAGTTTTGTAACCATTATTCCTATATTCTTCAAACAAAACATTCGTATTTTGTGCTCCAGGATCAGATGGACCTAAATCAATATAATTTTCTGGTTGATTAGATGCTGGGAATGAAAGTAAATTTACCGCTTCATATAAACCAAGTGGATAATTGTCATAATTTTTTTCATTAGAATAATATAAACTATATCTAACAGTTTCATTTCCACTGCTTTGGGAACTTGGAATAGTGAATTCTATTTTATCATCTGACAACATAGAACAATTATCTTTATTTTTATTATTTATATTTGTATTTGTTGGATCACACTTTTCTATTGATAACAACCCAACATCGCCATCATCATAGCCCGGACAATACAATCTTTCGCAATAATTTCCTAAATATTGTGGAAATTTATCCAAATTTTGTAAATTAAGATTTGCAGAAAGTGAAGTATTAGTACAACTATTTTTTGCAACCATACATTGATCTTGACAACTTTGATTACTTGATGCCGAAGTTTGTGTATCACCATCTTCCTCATCCTCCTCATCTTCCCCATCTTCATCCTCACTTTCTTCATTACTCGAAGTTATAGCATCGCAAGAATTCGTACAAGTTGTGTAATTAGACTGACAAGCATTAGCAATACAATTACTAAATGGTTCCATACAAGCATTAGCACAAATATCAGGTGTGGCATCAGTTATTCTCTCTTTTGTCTCTAAACAAGCGGATTTACAAGTTTTAAAATCACCTACACAAGTTTCCGCAATTACACCATTTTCAAAAATACCACTCTTTCTATAATACCCAGCCACACCATGTATATTGTATATGTCATATGGAGACATCCATTCCCCCACCTGATTACAACTTCTAATTGGCAAGTGTTCTAATGCTGACCATCCAGTTAAAGCAACAAAATTGTTATAATTTATTATTTTGCTATCGTTTTTCGTTTTGTCTCTTGAATAAAAATAATACCCAACATCATAACCAAGCGCAGATCTCATAAATTTATCTTGTTCTACCATGTATGGTATCATGTTTACAGGTTTTGAAGTATCAAGAGAAAATTTATCATTTATCCCAACAAATGCATTAGCAGCATTAAATTCTCTCAAAAATAAATTAGAACCGGCAGGCGCAAAACCTTGCACACATGCATTGGCGTATCTTTCTTCCAAATCATCACCTTTTCCATTTTCAACACCCGTCCTAACATTAGAATATTTTGTGGTTGAATTGTTGGCTTCTAATTCTTCATCGGCTATTCCATCTTCTCCAACTTTTGTTGTGGCAACAGAATTTCTTGCTTCATTAATCTCAAAAGCACAATTTCCACCATTTTCACAATCATACAAATCGGTTCCTTTCTTATATTTAATCCAAGTCGCATAACCATGTTTTTGTCCTCTTCTATCGGCCGTCATATCCTTTAATTCTTCACTTTCACTATAATCTGCTATTTCGTCCTCATCTTCTATAAAAACTTCATTTTCACGAACATCAGGACATGTATATCTTTCACATTGTGTATTATCCATCATTAAAAATACTGGATAAGGCGAACAACCTTCATTATCTTTCGCGCATGGCATTTTACCAGTAATGGAGCATCCTTTATCACCTGGAGCACAAGTTTTAAAATAAGTGCAAGTGGCCAAAGGTATAACCTTTCTTGCGTCTTCATCACCCTCCTCTCCATAAATTTTATTCTTCCAAAAACCACCACAACTTCCAGAATGAAGTATACTGGTAATACATTTATCAGTGCCTTTAATACATTCTGCACCAGTTATCTCATGATATGAATACTCTCCATTCAAACAAAAATTCTTATTCCAATCTTCATCACTTACATTTCCATTTCCAATATCTTCTTTACAAACATTAGATTTACTAAATTCAGCATGTCCTAAATCATCAACAGAATAATATCTTCCCTCAACCTTTTGATTTGTCCTCCATAAATTTCCAGGAGAATTGTTTTTTAACCATGATAATGGCTGACCAGCATTTCCATCTAAATAAATTCTATCTTCGTTATAATATTTCACTGGTTCACAAAAATCTAAATCCTGCAAAGGGGCACATAAACCAAATTCTCTTGGTGTTGGATTTCTTAACTCTTGGTTTGAATTTACCACCACTCCATCCAAAGCATCTTCACTTACAAGTTGACAATTGCAACTTGGTTCTCGTGCTATATCTTCCGTAACATCTTTCAAAGCCCCCTTATATAGAGTTTTATACAAATTACTACCACCCTTAAAACACTGCTCTGGCAAATCAATACATCTACTTATACCACCATTTCCATTCTCATTACAATCACAAGATACCCTTTTAACACAATTTTTGACAGAAAGTCTGCAAAAATAAGTATTTGGCAAAGAAGATACTCCTAAATCCTCCATATCATCTTGTGTTGGCGCTACATCAACCAATGGATTACATGTTGAATCTTCTATACCTTCTTTATATTCACAATATGTATAATAATCACTTATTCTGCATGCTGGATTTCCTTTACTTTCATTAGTTAATATACATTTTCCAATGCCTTCCAATTCAGGATAATAGTATTGCAATTTTACCGCCTTCACACTAGATGCATTGACCCCACCTTTAAAATACCTCTCAAAACCAGTTGTTACACACATTTCATTTGCGCTTGTATTTAAAAGATAGTTTTCTTTTATCCTTGTTAATGTGCCGTTTGTCTTATTTTCATCCAATTGAATTGTTCTTTCATTGCCGCTGGTTTTTTTACAATAGGTTTCAATCTGTGACTCACAATTTCTTATTTTAGCATTTAAAATAGACAAATAATTTTCATCTCTTGGTGATTTAGCATTTTCCACCTGTTCTTCTTTTGTAAAATTGACACAATCATAATGAACTTTACTGCAATAGGAAGATGAAATATATATGGGATAACCACTCTCATATGCATAATTTTCACCATTTAAATGTGTATATTCACCCATTCCAGCTTTAATTTTTTCTTCCAATTCTTTACAAGTTTTTTGAGGATTATCTATTGTATTTAAATAAGCATATTCATTTTTTATTGTGGGCAAACTTGAACAATCCGAATACGTTGTATTATCAACTCTCGAATAATTTGTAAAAATCAATTGTTTTAATGCTGCGGTATCAGACATTGACAAATTATTTTTTAAAAAATATGCCCTCAAACCTCCCACAACGTTTCCAGTTACAGAAAGATTGTTTCCATTATGAAAAAAGGCTCGCACCCAAGGTCTTGTCTGCACATACCCATCCGTGTCTCTCACCAATATAAAATTATTTATATTTGGTGTTCCTCTATCTAAACAACCTATTTGTTGTTCCGAACCATCAGTAGAAAGTTGCACCAAACACGCTAAACCTTTTGATTGAGGGTAAATTTGACCAAACTTTTTAAATTTATAACCAACAGATATATTTTCACTTGAACTACCAGCAACATATATTGTTGATATATTTCCCGTTACATCACTTTTATTAAAAAGTATTGAAGCATAGGCATCAGATATACCAAACACCAATTTTATTGAAGGTTCAAAGAAATCCACATATTGATTTTTTCCACCAACTACAAAATTATAATAATTGTTTGTTCCAGTTTTTTTATATTGCGAAATTTGTATTATAGGCAAAAATAAATCGGGCATATTTTCTTTAATTGCATATCTCCAATATACACTTGGTGATACTGGAAGAGGTAAAGGTATACCTTGCGATTCCTTTACAAAACTATCCACTCCACCAGATTCATAATATTTTTCATTATAATATCCACGACAATTCTCAACGGAATTTATAGTACATTGTGAATTTTCCATAATATTGCCCTGTAATTGGTTGTTGCCGGCATATTGAACCACATCTATAGGTAACCACTCCGAAGCTTTATGATTTTCTTCCGGATTAAGTATTGGATCAACATCGACACTCTTATGCATCAATAAGTTCGAACATTTTCTATTTATTAGGAAGGAATGATTTCTACCATTGCCATCAGGATAATCCTTTTCTGTTGCCCCAAACCTTTCATCAAATGGAGTTGAATTTTCGTCTTTCACATATTCAGTTTTCTTTTTACACCAATCTTCTGGCTCAACAAAACTATATACAACATTTCCACCCATACCATTTTCGCCATCATTTTGTGGCAAAATTTTGTAATCATTACCAAACATATAACCGCAATTAAGATTTTTAAATAAATATTCACCAAAAACATCTTCATCGGTAATTTTTCCATCACAATTATTGTCGCTTAAACTATTATCATCATACAAACTAAGTGCAGTTAATCTTCCTTTAAAATTTTTTCCAAAAAGATTTTTCTGCTCATGTAAATCAGAAAAATTTTCGTTGCTCTCATCTGGAGATCTTTTATATAAAAGAACTTTACACGTTTTTCTCTGGGCAACTTTTCCTTCATTACCATCACCAAATACATTCATTTCACTGCTTGATTTGCAATCTCCAAGAATCACTCCAATTGGATTATTGCTATAAAAATCTGACATATTGAACGTTCTCTTTTGGTTAGTATTTACATCTCCTTCGCAACCAGTACCATTAGCATTATTTTCACTATCAGCACAAAGATTCATTTGTGTTCTCTCGGTCAATCTGTCTCTACAATATATTTGTGTTCTTTCAAATTTATTATTAAAATGCGGGTTTACCTCAATTCCACCAGTAACAATACATGTCCCATATATATCTTCTATATCTCTTAAATTATCAATTTCACTACTACTTTGCACTAAATATGTTGTATTTCTTCCAACACAAGTGGAAGTTGTTCTGTCCAAAAATACATATAAACGACTATTTTCTCCTCTCACTAACCTAAATCTAAATTTATGAGTTCCACCTGAATTTGAAACATTTTGAACACAACTTCCACCAACATGTCCTAAAACACATCCATTTGAATTTTCTAACACATTGAGCGATAAATCCGAGCATCTATCCTTACCTCTATATTGAAACTCACACAACCCAATACCACAATCAACTCTTGTGGTTCTAGTACCGCAAAGAGACCAATCTGCCAAAGATTGAAATCTCATACAAGCCTTAACATTTGCATTGGTTACAATTGGTTTTTCTGTGCTCCAAGTTATTTCTGGTTCCTCTTTTATATAATAACTATCCCAATCAAAAAAATTACAATAATTTTTACCATTTCCACATGTATAGGTGGAACCACTGGCGGTGGGAGCATTGTCAGTAGATAGAGGACTACATATTCCCACCATCATTGGTGCCGTACGTCTGGTGCCAGAAACATATGTGGCACTCCAACCGGAATCATAATGTTTTGAATAATTATTACTCAACACACTTTGATAGTCATCACAAAGATATCTTCTGGATTCATATGCTTCATATCTTTTTTGAAAATCTTCTTCGCTACCACAAAACATTTGAGATTCAGGATTATAACCATCTTTTGCATTACTATAAAAATTTGCTCTATTACCATTCAATCTATGAGTATAAGTTTCATAATTACCAGTAAAATTATCTTCAGGCATACAAGAAGAAGTGGCAGTTCCAAGTGAAGCAGCAATTATCGCCCATGCTGCCACCTTATCCCACACTTTTGTTGTTGGGGGTAATGGAGAATCCAATTGTCCAAATAAACTTCTCTTTAAAATAGTTTTGTGCTTTCCACCAACTTCTATACATTTTTTGTATTCAAGAGTAAGAGCGCTAGATACCTGATCAGATTCATCATTATTTGTATAATAAGCACCATACTTATTTTTTACACCCACTGCATTCGTAACGGTACAAGTAATTACATTGCTATCATTTACACTACAATTTTCAATGCTTTTTCCATCTATTTCACACACTAATTCTATTGCTCTTGGATGCGGTAATGGAGAGAAGAAAGCGGATACTGAATTTGGCTCTGATATTTGTGCAATTGCACTCAAACAAGGTTCAACATTTTTTTTAATCGACAATCCACAATCGGTGGTAAAAACACAAGTTTTTTTATCAGATATACAATTTTCATTTCTAACATTTATACAAACGGAATCCCCATTTTCACACACATTATCATTTATACATTTATCATATGCAGCAACAAAAGCCGCTCCTTGCAATGAAAAAGATTGCTTGATTGAATCAAAATCAGTAGAAGAAGTGATGCTATTATCCATACCAGTATATTTGTCGCAAGTATTGCTATTATTCATTAAAGTTGAACATGTGTCCTTGGTTCCACAAGAAAGTTCCTTTATTTCTATAATTCTTGGAATTTTACAATTTTCATCATTTGAAGGAGCCGGACTACAATAAAGCTCTTTTTGTGAAATCGCATTAAAGTTATTGTTTAACAAAATATCCCTCTCATATAATTTGTCATATGACATTGATATGCCAAAACTATCGGTTACCGCTAAATTCATGTTTGTATAATTGTAAAAAATGTCAAAATTTGTAGGACAAAATGTGGATATAGCATCATTTCTTTTACACTGATGTAATTTACAATGATACACTTGCTTTCCGTCTTTATCCAACTTTGCCTCTGTTGCTGATTTTCCAGAAACATACAGCCATTTAAATAAATTTGGATTTTGCATATCATGACAATACAAATCTTTCGCATTATCAGGAGTAGCATTGGTACAAACACGATTATTGTATGCAGTACATTTCTTTGGTTCACAATATTTTACATATTTAGGTGTTATAATTGTACCCGTACCATTATAACTTTTAAAAAATTCTTCAAATTTTTCTTCATTTGATTTTTTTTCATGATAATATATTGCTCTAATTTCCTCAACAGTTAAGGCATCACAACTTTTGTAACTACAAGTATTTGAATTTACTGAATTTGCATCCGGAAATCTTAATTTACCAACAGGATTTAACAATATACTCGTTCCATTTACCGCAATGCCCTCATCCACACCTTCCTCTTTCAAAGGCATATGATAAGTTACATCACATTTATTATCAGAAGCAGATTTATTTGTTATTTTTGCCAACGGCACCACATTTCTTATGGTTTCTTCCTGTATTTCAAGAGTTTGACCCACGGCCGCCAAACTATTGCATGCACTATTTACTTGCCTGGTTAACAAGACTTCACTACCTGCTGCCGCATATACAAAATTATTTCCAGTATCATCAACTTTCCAATCACCAATTGCACGATTAGCAAAAATTAAATCAGAACAAAATGTATTTCCGGAAGAACCACCACTCAATCCAGATATTAATGCATTTGCATTAAAAGAAGTTATAAAAGCAAAACCAATACAAGTAATTGTATTTTTTAAAATCATTTTTCTAATATTTCGTTTGCTCATATAACATTCTTAAAATAAATTAATTAGTCGTTAAAGGAATAGCGTCCCATTTAACAGGAACATCATTTGCATCAAAAACTAAATCAGTTGTCTTTGCATATTTAGCGGATAAGTATTTTCCATGTCCTAAATAAGTTCCATCATATTTTACAGGCTCCAATTCTTTACCATTAAAGAATTTTTTATTGCCTGCTAAACCTTTATTTTTCGGGTTATTCTTTGTTGCCATTTTAAAAATTAATAATTATATGAATGTATTATAAACTATATTTTGCAATAAGTCAAAAAAAAATATTATATAATATAATTAAGAAATGTTGCATTTTTATAAATGTCAAATGATATTTGCTTTTGATATTTATTATTAAAAAACACTCCACCCAATGTATCGTTCATAAAATGTCATATTAATTTGACATATTTATTTTGCTTTATTACACTAAATATGTTTAATAAAAGGTATTGTGTAATGACAACATTATTTAAAAATGAAATAGTTGAAGCGGTTGCTAAAAAAACAGGAGCAACTAAGATTGCTATTCAATCTATTATAGATTCATTTACTGATGTGGTAACTGAATCTTTAAAAAAGGGAAACGAAGTTTCTTTAATTGGTTTCTTGAGCTTTAAAATAGTAGAAACAAAAGCAAGAAATGCTAAAAACCCAAGAACTGGAGCAGTAGTTAAAGTTCCTGCTGGTAAAAAAGTAAAAGTTGTTTTAGGAAAATCAGTAAAAGAATCCGTTAAAACACCTGCAAAAAAGAAATAATTTTTGTTTCTTTTAATAATAAATACATCATTATAATAAAATGGTGTATTTTTTATATAACTAATTGCAAATATTGATAAGCCCCAGAAGATAAATCTAAATTGATATTTATTTTAAGAATGGTGCCGCAACAAGGATTCGAACCCTGGACCTACTGATTACAAGTCAGTTGCTCTACCAGCTGAGCTATTACGGCATAGTTTTATATTAAAAAAAAAATTTAATATGTCAAATAAATTTTATACTTCTTTTTAAAATGTTTTATCTTATTAAAGATGCATAAATGTAAAAACCATTTTTTCCCACTCCCAACTAATATTCTCATGATAAATTATTGTTCTTTTACACTAATAATTGCTGCTTTTACCTTTTCCAAAAATCTCATCAACGAATCTTTGGTATTTCTATATCTATTTCCAAGATTCATAAGTATTGTTTGGTAATTTCGCATTAAACCATTCATATCCACAAAATACCACAGTATAAGCGGAACAAATAAAACAAATAAAATTACGATTGTATTGATTAAAAAATTCTTTCCAGCAGGAGAAATTAAATTTCCATTTCTCTGCACATCCATCACATGTTTTATCCTACTTTTTGTGCTTGGATGCGTTGAAAATATCGTTGTATAACCACTATCTCCCAATTCCGCAAGTGTTGCAGCCATTGCCCTTCCTCCACAAGCAATCGATGATTGCATGTCACATCTGTATTCATTTGTTCTGCTTATTTTTAATTGTAAAAACTTATAAAAAGCAAAAATAACATATTTATGAAAAGCATTTATAATCATTTTAATTCCTTTATAAAAATAAACAATTAAATAGGCCAAAGTTTTTCCAATAAACGGAATATACTGCACAAGCCCCAGGAACATATTCAAAATACTTACCAATAAATTTGACACAAAAAGAGTGGCAGATTGATTTAATTGCAATAAAATTGCTGGCATATAATCCTTGTTAATTAAATGCGACATTTCATGTCCCATTATACATCTCATATTCAATAAAAAAACTGGTAATTTACCTTTGTTTGCCATCAAATAAGTGGACACAAGCCCTTTTGTAATTACAATGTATTTTTTGTGAAAACTCCCAACAGCAAAAGCATTTATCTCTTCTGAATTAGAAACCCTCAACTCAACTTTTGGCATCTTAAACTGCAATTTTAATTCTTCAAAGTCCTTTGTAAGCAATTCATAATTTTTTATTTTTAAATAGTGAATTGTATTTTTTATGTATGCCTTTGTGGTAAAACCGCACATTAAATCAAAAATTAAAGCCAATACAACCATTAGATTGATGAACAAAAATATCAGAAGGACTATTGAAATTATACTTTTTTTTTCCAAAGGAATTCCCGCAAACATAATGGGCACAAAAATTATAATCAAAGGTAATAAGAGTATCGCAAAATTAATAATACTCAATATATATATGGAAATAAAACTCAATAATTTATACATAAAATATTTATTTGATTTATTATAAAATAATTGTTTAATTTAAAAAAACAAAATTATTTATTATTTATGCTATTTTTTATTTCAAGTGTTTCAGCTGCTCCACTTCCATGTGCTGTATGTGCTATTGCCATAGCAAGCGGATTGGGTATTGCTAGAAATTTAGGTGTCAGTGAAACAGCATTGGGTGTATGGATTGGTGCCTTCCTTTTTGTTTTGTCAAGATGGACAATTTCTTGGTTAGAGAAAAAAAATATTAAAAAACAATGGGTAAAAGTGCTTACTTATCTAATTTGGTATGGTGGTTCAATTTTTCCGTTATATTTAAAAGATAAACCAAGATATGAATTTCTTGGTGCAATAGCCATTGGAACAGGAATCTTAATTGGAACGTTAAAACTTTATTCTCACATAAAAGAAAAAAATGGAAAACCACATTTTCCATTTGAAAAGGTTGTTTTACCTGTAGTTTCCCTTATATTAATCAGTATTTTATTTAATTATTTTTGGTAATTTTATGGGTTTTCTTGGAACAAGTATAAAAATGTCTCATATTATTTGGGCTATGATAATATATCTAATTCTGCTCATGCTTTATGACAAATTTACAAAATAAATGAGGTATATGAAATTTTTATTTTTATTTTTATTTGCAATTACGTCGGCATTTGCTGAGGACGTATCCGTTCCATTAGATGCAAATTCCATGTTAAAACCAACGGATGCAGCAATAAAAAAAACGCCAAAAAAGAAGAAGAAAAGCACAAAAAAAGAGAAAAGATTAGAAAAGAAAAAGAAACAAGAGGAAGAAAACTCTTTAATAAATAAATTATCATTAATTAAAAGCAATAAAACTGATTCCACAAAAGAAGAAATCTCCACAGAAATTGAAGGTCCCGTTAAAGTTCATTCGGAAGAAGATAAGGCATTCATTAAAAGAATTAGAAACTCTGGCACAAAATTTACATTATATAGCAAAGAATTTTACAAAGAGAGAAAAATCATTTTAAATTCACAATTTTATGATGGATTTGATTGTGAAGGTGAAAATATTTCACCAAATTTAACATGGTGGAATCAACCAAAAAAAACTGAATATTTTGCAATTATAATGAAAGACAAAACCAATGGTTGGTATCATTGGGTGTTGTATAACATGTCACAAATAAAGGAAAATACAATACCAACCGGAATGAACAAAAACATTATAGGCAATGGTCTACCTTTTGGAACCGTAGTTTTACCTAATATTTATGGTGAAAAAAATTACGGCGGCCCCTGTATAACCGATGGTAAAAAACATGAATATGAAATAACAATTTACGCCTTTAAAGAAAAATTAGACAAAAATATACAAAGTCCGGAAATGCTTATATATTTTGCAAATAAAAAAAATATCGGCAAAGCAAGAATATCAGCAATTTATGATGGTAAAGATAGGAGGAAAAAATGATAAATATTTATTATGCAACTATTGAAAAATTAATAGCGGAAACGACGGTTTCGATGTATAGTGTGCTTAGTCACACAAAATCTTTTGTTAATTTTTATATACTCGAAACCGGCGTAAATGATTTTGATAAAAATTTAGTGTTAAAATCGTTGGAAAAATTTAAAGGACAATTTAAAGTCGAATTTATAAATATTCCACAAGAACACCTGGAAAAGACATTTGAAGGTTGCAATACATGGAGAGGATATTTGGATGCATGGACAAGATTTTTATTCCCTTTCAAAGAAAAAACAAATATTGATAAATTGATATATTTAGATAATGACACGTTAGTTGTGGATGATATAAATAAATTATATAATGAAAATTTGGAAAATTATGCTGTAGGAGGAATACTTGATATTGGATTTCCTTTAGAAGAAATGGAAGAAAATGAAAAATTTTTACAATTGTCAAAAACAGATTATTATTTCAATAGTGGTGTATTACTTATAAATACCAAAAAGTGGATTGAAGATGATATAACAAACAAACTTATAATGACTGGAAAAAAATATGGTAAAAAGTTAAAGTATCCAGACCAAGATGCTTTGAATATCGTTTTTTCGACAAATAAATTTAAATTATTACCTTTAAGATATGATATGTTGGATCTTGTTGATAAAACAAAAATATCAGAAGTGCATCCAAATTTTACAAAAAATTATATTGAAAATGAATATAAAAATCCAATAATAGTGCATTTCGTAAATAAACCTTCTGGTTATTCTATATATAAAAACACTCTTCTTTTTGGAAAAAATTTTGGATCCGATGAATTTTGGTATTATGCGAAAAAAACTGAATTTTACGAAAGAATGTTAATGGAATGTAACAAAAGTTATCAATTATTACTTTTAAAAACGCTTCTTCAGATGGAGAATAAGGAAAATGCAACAAAAAATGCAACAAAAATAACAACAGATGTGATGTTTATGTTGTGTGTGTGGAGTGTTTTAATATTAGCGATTATAAAAAAAATGTTAAAAAAATAACATCAATGAATTAATAAACAATTTATAAATAAAATTGATTTAATATTTTTTTATATTAAACTCAATAATAATATTATGAAAAAAGTTTTAATTTTAATTTTATCTATTTTAATTGGATGTTCGCAATCTGTTGTAAACAAAAAAAATCGTTTATCCTTATTATCCCCCAATGTATCTACCGAAATGACAACATCTCCATTTTGGTTAAAAAGATTAAAAACACCTGATAAAATTATAATGAATGCAAAACAAATAAAAAAAATGAATTATGCTTTGGATGTAAAATTCGGCAGACAAAAACTTGCAGAATATCCATATATTCATGATAATGATAACATAAAAGATTCAATATTGGAAATGAGAAAATTTATCAATGCAAAGGAATTATATGATGAAGATGGCAATATAATTACAGATGAGGAAAAAAATGAAATTGATTATAAAATTGGGTTAGATGAAGTTGACATAAATCAATACAAGGCATTTGGTGTAATAACAAAACGAACTATGCAAAAATATGTTCCCAGTGATAGAGTCTTCGTTAGAAATGGTAGTAATAAATATTTTGATAGAAACATTCTAACATCATTAAATGTAAATGAACTCGCAATTATATTATGGCGAAGCACTGATGAAAGATGGTATTTTATAAAAACTTTTTATACGACTGGGTGGGTAAAAGTTGAAGATATCGCAATCACAAGTCGTAAAACATTTAGAGCGTTGGAAAAAGAACAAGAAAAATCTAATAAATTTGCCATGATAATTAAGCATAAGACCTCAGTTTATGAAAAAATGAATGATTTTTCTTATTATGCACTTGTTGAAACTGGAAATCGCTTTGCCCTTGGTAAAAAAAGCAATAAAACATGGACTTCAATTCTAATGCCTATCAGAAATTATAATGGGTTACTACACTTTAAGGAAATGTATGTTAAAAATACTGATTTAAATATAGGTTATATGCCCTATACATCAAAAAATTCTTTACAAATGGCTTTTAATTTTATAAATTCTCCCTATGGATGGGGTGGAAATTTTGACGAACAAGATTGTTCTGGATTTATTATGCAAATTTACAGAGCATTTGGTATATTTTTACCAAGAAATTCATATAAACAATCAGAGGTTGGAATTAACTTGATTAATGCTAATGTCACAAGAGAAGAAAAAATTGATAACATTATATTTGACAAAACAATTCCTGGCGCAACTTTATTATATATGACAGGACATATAATGTTATATGTGGGAGAAGTCAATGGAGAACCTTATGTTATAAATTCAATTTGGAGTTATGTGGATGCTGAAAATGAATATTTTGCCGCAAAAGTTACCATTAATGATTTAAATTTAGGAAATGGAAGTAGCAGAGGAGATTTTTTAACAAGAATTAGAACAATAAAAAATATAAAAATATGAAATTTAAATATAAAAAAATTTTAATTAAATTGTGGAGAACTGTATACAAAACTATATGGAGTTTCAATCTGCATAATGGAATTGAAAATGCGGGATACATGTCATTTACTCTATTATTTACAATATTTCCATTTTTAATTTTTTTTATGTTATTTGTTAGTTATTTCGGTAGCACGGAAATAGGTATAAAACTTTTACAAGTCATGCAGGAAAATTTACCAAAAGAAATTGCAAAAACAATTTTTCCAGTTATAGATAATGTTATAAATGCAAAAACTGGAAGCATAATCTCAATTGCATCAATAACTTTAATATGGTCAGCATCATCGTTAGTGCAATCAATAACAGCAATTTTGAATAGAGCCTATAGAATTAGAAAAACCACATCATATATCAAAGGCAGAATTAAAAGCATTTTACTCTTTTTATTTATGGTGCTTTTTATTATTTCTATGATTTTTACTACCATAATTTTACCTCCAATTATGGTATTTATCGACAACATTATTCCAATAAATTTTCATATAGATGAAATATATTTTTTGTTAAAACCGCTTTTATTGTTTTTGTTTTTATTCATTTTTATAGAATTTATATATTATGTTATGCCGTCAGTAAAAAAAATGAGCCTAAAAGATACGATTTATGGAAGTTTGTTGGCAATTTTTTCTTGGGTGATGACTGGGAAAGGATTGTCTTTTTATTGGCAACATATAGGTAATAATAATGCTGTGTATGGAAGTTTTGCTGGAATTATTATTACATTATTCTTTTTTAATATAATGTCTATGATTTTTATATTTTGTGCTGAGTTTAATTACAATTTAGTAAGTATTTTTAAAGAAAAGAAAAAAGTTATTAAATAATTAATTTGTAAAATAAAAACAATATACTATACTTAACTATTAAAGAGGTAAGTTGAACATGAATATTAAAAATATATTTTCTAATATAAAAAAAAATATAAATAAATTTATAGATAGCAATGAGTCTAGTGTTTTTTTGTTAAAATGGTCTAAAATTTTTTGGAAAACCTTAATGTTAATAGAAATTGCTTGCCTTATGGTATATTTTATTTTTGGTTTATTTGAAAATACCTTTTTTTATCCTTTTACTTCATGTGCCGCAGTGAAATATTGCTCTTATTCGTATTCGTTGTTAAAGTATTTGTCATATTTTTTTTATGGAATTTGTGCTATAATATCAACAAAAATAATATCTGCACTTTCATTGATTTTTTTAGATTTAGTGGATTCTGCAACTAATTTTTACAAAAAAAACAAACAATAAACATGAAACAAAAAATTTATATTTTTGGTGGCGTTGTCATTCTTTTTGCTGTGATTGTAATTTTTTATTTTTTTATTCCAAATACAAACAAAGAATACAATAGACAAAAATTTTTTGTAGCCGTATTATCAAATATAAATCCCACAAATCAACACAATTTAAATGGACAAACCGATTACAATTTTGTTTACGATGAAAGCCAGCAAAATGGATTTGTTATAAATAAATCCGGTTATACCATAAAAAATGATTTGATAAATAAGAACAGATATGAATATTTTTCACATAAGGAACAACCGTTTGAACATTTCACAAGAGATGTGTATCCTTGGTTGCAATGGGGCAATGATACTCCTTTGGACATCACAACAAAGAATGAAAGGGTTGATGCTTATATTTTAGATTTTTTGGATGCTATGGACATAATAAAAAATAACTTTTACAAAAAAAAACAAAATTTTGATAAAAATTTGAAAAAAAATATTGCTTTTAAATTTTGGAATAGTGTTTTTAATGATGAAGAATTGAAAAAATATAATTTTTCAAGAAATGATATTTGGATAGGAAATGACGTTGAATTTCAAGTTTTAAAAGATACATTGAAGAAAGTTTTGAAGAAAAAAATTATAGAATTCACCATTTAAAATTTTCCTATTAAATGCCTTTAATAATTAAGTTGTTTTTTAATTTTTATCCGCTATATTCTTATTATGAATAAGTATTTTGTTTATTTTTTAATTTTAATGAATTTGTCTTTTGCAACACAAGAAAAAATAACTGAAGTGCCAACTACAGAACAAAAGACATTAACAATAGAAACACCAACAAAAATTGTGACAACTGAAGCATCAACAATAGAAAATGTGCCACCAACGGAAACAAAACCAGCAGAAACCACAATAACAGAACAACAATCTGAAACGCTACCTATTACGACGACGACGGAAACAAAAACATTGTCCATTGATGCTCCAACATTAGAGACGGAAATTCCAAGTGTGCCAGAAATATTACCAGCAATACCACAAACATTGTTAGATGATACCACATCAACAGCCCAACAAGAATCAATAAAAATAGATCCCGAAGAATTTCCAGAGTTTGAACCGCTTGTTTTTGATGAAAAAAAAGAAGAGGATGGAATACTATTGGCTGGTGCGAATAATGATGTCTTTCCATTTTCATACAAAAGCAAAGAGGAAAAACTTGTTGGTTTTGAAATAGATTTGATAAAAACAATTGCAACAAATGCAAAATATAAAGATGTCGGTTTTGTGGAAACAAAACAAAAAATGTCATTTCCTTATCTTATAGCAAATAAAGTTCCGTTTATATCTGGAAAATTAATTGTTTCAAAAAGCAAAAGCAATATAATATCTTATTCCATCCCATATTTAGAAACTTCGCTTGTTATATTTATTAGTGTAAGAAATATAACAATAAAAGATGAAAATGATTTATCATATAGAAGAGTTGGTGTAATTGCCGGAAGTTATGCTGATGAATATTTAGCAAAAATGAAAAATATCAACATTGTTAAGTATACAAAAATAAAGGAACAATACAAAGAATTGGCCGAAGGTAAAATCGATGCAATTATTGATGAAAAAATTGTAGGTGAATTCCTCATAAACAACTATTATTCCAAAAGTTTAAAAATTATTGACAAAGAACTGGAAAAAATAGAATATGGATTTGCGGTAAATAAAATCAATAAAGATTTGTTACTTAAAATTAATAGCAGTTTAGATGCCATTAAAAAAGATGGAAAATATGACGAAATTTATAAAAAATGGTTCAAGGATAAAATTAGAGAAAAATTACAAATTTAACATTAAACTTGCATAATATCTTTTTCTTTTTCTCCCGCTAAGTTATCAATTTTGCTTGTATAGTCATCTGTTAATTTTTGTATTTTATCACTAAATCTTTTAACTTCATCTTCAGACAATGTTTCTTTTTGTTTTTTCACCTCATCCAATGCATCTCTCCTATCATTTCTAACAGAAATTTTTTTATCTTCTGCATATTTTTTGATTATTTTCACCAATTCTTTTCGTCTTTCCTCCGATAGTTTTGGCACATTTATTCTAATATTATAACCATCACTTTGAGGATTAAACCCTAAATTTGCTTCAATTATTGCTTTTTCTATTAATTTTGTTAAATTTTTATCCCACGGCTGTATTGATATTGTTGCAGGGTCAGGAATTGATACACTTGCCACTTGGCTTATCGGCACAAAATTTCCATAATTATCAACTCTAACCGCATCAATTAAATTCGGTGTTGCACGACCAGTTGATACACTATTTAAGTCTTTTTTAAAAGCGACCAATGCCTTTTCCATTAAATCTTGTGTTTTGATATATATTGTATCCATAAAATTAAACAATTATTTGTATACTTATACTACAAATATTTTTTAAAAAGTAAAATTATTATTTATTTAAAAAACAACTAAATGTCCCATCATACTTTGATTTTACATATTTTCTTCACCTTTTTTAATATTTATTTGCTTTTTTTTATTATATGGTTAATAATAATTATATTATAATAATATCTTAATTTTATGGCAATAAATAAA
>JAITOR010000037.1 GCA_031289855.1 Rickettsiales bacterium | reverse complement strand
CTTTGGGCAAAAAACTTGATAAATCGGCTTCTTCAACATTTCCACCAATAATACTTTCAATACTTTTAGGCGAAAACTCTTGTGATGTTGCCTCTTGTGGTTTTAATTTTTCTCTTGCTTCTGTTAAATTTAATGAAGATAAACTTGCAAGTATTTTACTTACTTCATTTTCGTTCAGTGAAGATAAAGGAGTTTCTTTTGAAAATGACTGTGACAATTCTGGTGATTGTTTTGATTGTGTTTGAACTACGAATGTATTTGCAAAATCATTCGTATCAAAACCTTTTAATGAATCGTTCGTTAATGGTTTTAATGGCTCCGTTTTATTCACAATTGTTGCTGATTCCTGTGCTTGTTTTATTTTTGATTTTTTTTTCGAAACTACTTTTATTCCCTTTCCATCCCTTAAAATCACTTCTCTTAATTGAGAATTTAACTTTATCAAATCAAGTTTTGCAAGAAGACTTATTTTTTCTGGATCGCTGACTCTAATTTTTTTTTTGTCTTTCCCGGTATATACAATACCAAATGTACCAGACATACTCTGCTCAATATTAAAATTTCCTTCCCTTTTGTTTAAAAGTTCTTTAAATTCAGGCTCACTATTGTTTAATATTATCTTATCCTCAGGAGAAAGATTTTCTTTTCTCGTTGCAGTATTCTTTTCATTTTGTTTTCGCAATGGAACTTTTTTTGCCTCAATTTTTCTTTTTAATTTTAAATCTTCTTTATTCATTCTTGCAGTTTCTCTTTTTTGCTGTGATACCAAACTATTGTCTCGTTGTGAAAAAAGCCTTCTAAACCAAGATACTTTTTGCGTTTTAATGTCTTCGCTTGACCTTGACTTCTCATATGTCATGTGTTTCTTTAAATTAAAATTATGTTGGTAGTATAACATAATTATTTTTTTTTGCAACATTTTTATGCAATATTTTATTTTATAACAATAAGAGGTTATTTTTTATACTTTAAAACACAATAATTATCTAAAAATTTCGTTTATATGTTCCTTTAAATATCTTTTTATTTCTATTTCAGCATCTTGTTTTACACTACTTTCATTCTCTCCACTTATATTCATGTCCTTATAAATTCCACCAATTTTTTTATTATTTCTTATCATCAAAAATTTAAAAACCCAAAATTGACTAATTTTATTATTTTTTGTATATAATGTTGTATTAACTATTGAAATATTTAATAAATTTGTGGCAAAATCTTCATTTTCAACTACGAATGCACCATTATCCACAATTAATTTTTTTAAATATTTTGCAATCTCTTCTTCAAAATCAGTTGTGTAAGTCAAATGGAAGGAAAATTGTTGATTAATCTGTTGAGATGTTATTTTATCAGCCACAACATTATTTTTTAAAGAAAAATATAATTTATTAAGTCTCTTTCTTTCTTTTAAAGAATTGGTTATGTCTTTTTTTTGCTCTAACATTTTCTCAATTTCATCATCAATTTTATCAATTTTTTTTATAATTTGTTTTGCAACATCATCGACTTCAAATTTTGCTAATACATAATATGTTTTTTTATCATCATCTTTTTTTTGATATTTTATGTTTTCTTTAATAATTGAAAAATCTATCTTTCCACTATTCTTAAATTCTTTCTCTATTTTTTTTTCAAAAAAATTTATTATTTTTTTTTCTGCCTTTTTACTGGCCTTCTCATTACTTTCATCGCTGGCCACCACACAAAAATCGCCATCACTACAATAGGTATATGGATCCTTTGTCCATTCTGCTAAATCAGCAAAAACAAACGAAATAAAAAAACAAAAGAAAATAAAGTATTTTTTCATTATTATATATTAATGTTTACGATACCCTTATAAATGCTTACTTTGTTATCCTTGAAATCTAAAATAATTTCCCATTGCCCCCTCATTACAAAAGGTATGACATCAAGATACAATTGGTTTGTTTTATTGACTCGCATTGAAACTTTTCCACCATGATGTCCTCTCATAGATGGCATATCATAACTTGCTTCCACTTCTAAATCATTCACTCTTTCATTTTTTGTATTTAAAAGTTCAATTCTCAAAACAGAATTTCCCATTCTCGCTTTTTGTGGAAAACTATAAATAAAACTATAATTATCATTTATTTTGGTGATTTCATTTGTCTTCATTACAACTGGCTTTTTTTCCTCTTGTTTTGAAGTCATAAGACCAGCATGTTGATGCATATCGTGTGCATTAACAACACCACAAATTAATAAAAACAAAAATATTTTTCTTCTCATATCAAAAATATAATTAACTATAATTTAATTATATAATAATACATAAGGTAATGTCAAATATTTATTTGCTTCAAAATCACTACTTTCTAACCAATAATAATTTTTCTCCATCAAACTTGACCCCATTTACCCCATACTTTATCAATGCTCTTATGTTCTTATGGGTATCAGTATTAGGATTATTCAATACATCCTGATAATGCTCACCAAAAAGTTCCAATGTTTGTTGCAAATTCAATCCATTTAACTTCGCATAACTCAAAACTCTTCCTGACCATTGATTACTATTAACATCATTATAGATATCACCAATGCTAAATCCATTTGCGGTATACTCATATTCTTTTGTAATCAAATCCTGTATTTCACTGAATTTTTTCATAAAAACCTACAATTTTGATACAATTCTTTTTACGGCTTCCTCTGTATTTACCGCACTTGCAAATGATGTAAGTCTAAAATATCCTTCACCACAAGTTCCAAAACCACTTCCCGGTGTTCCAACCACATTCACCTCTTTTAACAAAAAGTCAAAAAAATCCCAAGAAGCCATGTTTTTTGGAGTTTTTAACCAAATGTATGGAGAATTTACCGCACCAAAAACCTCCAATCCAGCATTTTTTAAACCTTTGTAAATTGTGTTTGCATTTGCTTTGTAGTAGGCAAGTATTTCATTGACTTCCTTTTTACCTTCTGCACTAAATCTTGCTGCTGCTCCTTTTTGTGTGACATAAGATACCCCGTTGAATTTAGTGGCTTGTCGTCTTAACCACATATTTTTTATTTGTTGCCCTTCCATAACCAATTCATTTGGAATCACGACATAAGCACATCTTGTACCGGTAAATCCAGCATCTTTTGAAAAACTTCGCAATTCAATGGCACAAGTTCTTGCACCATCACATTCATATATGCTATGAGGTATGTCTTTTTCAGTTATATATGCCTCATATGCTCCATCAAATATAATAACAGAGCCATTGACATTTGCATAATCCACAAATTTTTGCAATTTTTCCTTTGTGGCCACAGCACCGGTTGGATTATTTGGGAAGCATAAATAAATCAAGTCTGCTTTTTGTGTAGGTAAGGATGGAACAAAATTATTTTCTTTTGTAGCATCCATGTAAATTACTTTACTCCATCTTCTTTTTGTTTCATCAAATACACCTAATCGTCCAGCAAGTGCGTTGGAATCAACATAAACTGGATACACTGGGTCACTTACTGCAATTATACTATCGGTAGCAAATATTTCACTGATATTTGCGGAGTCGCTTTTTGCCCCATCACTTACAAAAATTTCATCAGCACCAATTTTTGTGCCTTTTTCAGCAAAGTCGTTTACTAATGCTTCTCGCAAAAAATCATATCCTTCATAGTCTGGATAGCCTTTAAAACCATTTTCAGTGCCCATCTCCTCACTTGCATCTTTCATTGCTTTTACAATACTTGGAGCAAGTGGTCTTGTCACATCACCAATTCCTAATTTTATGACCTTTGCTTGTGGATTTTCCTGCATATACTTCTTAACTCTATTTGCAATTTCCGCAAATAAATAGTTTTTAGGTAATTTCAAAAAATTATCATTTATTTTTATCATAAAATTAAAACAATATTAACTAATGAAAACTATAAAAGAAAAATATTATAAATCAAATATTATTATTTGAGAAGGGTAAATTTGCTTTTTATTAAAAATCATTTATCATTCATATTATAAATATTATTTTATTTTCTATGACTGATACTCAAAAATTAGCAAATGCAGTTAGAATGCTTGCAGTGGATATGGTGGCAAAAGCAAACTCTGGACATCCCGGCCTTCCACTTGGTTTTGCTGATGTTGCAACGATTTTATTTACGGAATTTTTAAAATTTGATGCAAAAAACCCAAAGTGGTATGATAGGGATAGATTTGTGTTGTCCGCAGGACATGGTTCTGCCCTACTCTATTCTTTATTACACCTAACTGGATATGAAGATTGTGCGATTGATGACTTAAAAAATTTTAGACAACTTCATTCAAAATGTGCAGGACACCCAGAATATGGTTATTTAGAAGGTATAGAGACCACAACTGGACCATTGGGAGCCGGTGTTTCAAATGCCGTAGGCTTTGCATTAAGCGAAAAAATGGCAAAAGCAAGGTTTGGAGAGAAGTTGGTAAATCATAAAGTTTATTGTATGGTGGGTGATGGTTGTTTGATGGAAGGAATTTCTTATGAAGCATTAGGATTGGCTGGCACATTAAATCTTAATAATTTAGTAATTTTGTGGGACGATAATGAAATTACAATTGATGGAAACACAAGTATCACAAGAAAAGAAGATATGAAATTACGATTTGAAAGCATTGGTTTTAAAGTTTTATCTGCTGACGGACACAATTATGAGAGTATTAGAAAAGCATTAAAAGAATCACAAACGTCAACACAACCAACATTCATTGCGTTTAAAACTACCATTGGATTAAATTCCCCAAAACAAGGAACAAGTAAAGTGCATGGTTCACCCATCAAAGATGCTGATTTAGCAGAGACAAAAGCAAAGTTCAATTGGACTTCTGCTCCGTTTGAAATTCCTGCTGATATAGTTGCTGCTTGGAAAAACGCAGGTTCAAGAGGAAATGTTGAATATAAAAAATGGAACGCTGAGGCAAAAAGTAAAGAATTTATTGACTTTTTAGAGGGAAATTTGGGAGATACTTGGAAGGGCGCATTGGCGAAATTTAAAGAAGAAATTAGTGCTGAAAAACCAAAAGAAGCAACACGAAAATCAAGTGGAAGGGTGCTTGAAGTTTTAACCGCAGCAATTCCTAATTTAATTGCAGGAACTGCTGATTTAACAGGCAGCGTTTTAACACAAACCACCACAACAAAACAAGTAATTAACAAGAATGATTTTAGTGGAAGATATATCGAGTATGGAATTAGAGAGCATGCAATGGCAGGAATTATGAATGGTATTAAATTGGATGGTGGATTTATACCTTATGAAGGCTCATTTTTCTGTTTTTTAGATTACATGAAAGCACAATTTAGATTAGCCGCAATAATGGGTTTGCCGGTAATACATGTATTGACACATGATTCTATTGGGGTGGGAGAAGATGGGCCAACTCATCAACCAGTGGAGCATTTAGCCACATTACGAAGCACTCCTAATATAAATGTTTTTAGGCCTTGTGATTTGCAGGAAACAATTGAGTGTTATGAAATAGCATTAGAGGAAACAAAAACTCCATCAGCATTGGTATTTTCAAGACAAGATGTAATATTTAATTC
Source organism: Rickettsiales bacterium (assembly GCA_031289855.1). Classification (GTDB taxonomy): domain Bacteria; phylum Pseudomonadota; class Alphaproteobacteria; order Rickettsiales; family UBA1997; genus JAIRSX01. The sequence goes on along the minus strand of JAITOR010000037.1, from coordinate 1,695 downwards.
AAAACCAAGCAAAGAAAACAATTCAAAAAAAGGATTTTACATATTTGATGACACAAATGGTGAACCAGAAGTAGTAATAATAGCCACCGGAACTGAAGTTGGATTGGCCGTAGATGTAAAAAAAGCATTGGAAGGCAAGGTGAAAGTTAGGATTGTATCTGCTCCATGTTGGGAATTATTTGATAAACAAACAGGAGAATATAAAAAATCAATACTTGGTGGTGAAAAAACTTTAAAAGTTGCCATCGAAGCATTATCTTCCTTTGGTTGGACAAAATATATAGGTGATAAAGGTTTATTTTTTGGAATACCAGACAATGAATTTGGAGTGTCTGCTCCTGCAACTCAAATATACGACTTATTTGGTTTAACAACTGATAAAATTAGTGCAAAAATATTAAAAACATTAGGAAAATAAAAAATGGCAAAAAAAGTTTTTGTAAGCGGAGTGTATGATTTATTACACTCTGGACATATATATTTTTTTGAGACTTGTGCAAAGTTTGGAGATTTATATGTGGGGGTTGGTAGCGATGAAAGTGTTACAGGTTATAAAAGACCCCCAGTGAACAATGAAAATGTTAGATTGTATATGATAAAATCAGTTAAATTTGTAAAAGATGCTGTGATTTTAAGAAGTGCAGAACCTATATTTAATTTCAAAGAATTTGTGGAAAATCTAAAACCTGATATTTTTGTTGTGAATGATGATAGTAGTTATTTGCCGGAAAAAGAGGAATATTGCAAAAATTTAGGAATCGAATTTAAATTACTAAAAAGAGAAGCAAAAGATGAATTACCAGAATTATCTACAACTGCAATTATTAAAAAAGTGAAAAATAATTATTGAAAAGGTAATATTATTTCCTCCCAAAATTCTCCCATTTTTGCATAGAACCACCAATGATTTGCCCAAATCCTATTGGGACGATTCCAAGCTTTTGGTCCTATTGTAAAATGCCTTACAATGGGTTTATCATTCTCACTATTCATTGTTTTTTGCTTGTCTGTTGGGTTATAAGTATCAAAATATTTCATTTTTTCTTTATAAGTAACATCGAGCATATCATTAAATTTAAGAGGTAGATGTTCGTAATAACCTTTGTTACTAAAATAATGGTTGAGAAGGCCTTGGTCTGGAGCAATATTTGTTTTTCTTATCTTTTCATCAATTTCAGTCAATATTTTTAATATGTTTTCATTTGAACCTTCAACCTCTCTCCATTTGTCATAATTTATTAATAAAACACCGGAGTTAAAATAAATATGATTTTTATTTGTTATTTTAGCCCCTTTTATTTCAGTCCTTAATGCGGATTTCGGTCTATCATCACTTCCTCTTATTATTATGTCTTCCATGTCTAAATTCCACATCTCTTTTATGTCCCCCAATACCAATGTATCCACATCTAAATAAATGGCTTTTTTGATATTTGGTTTTAGTAGGGGAAAAACAAGTCTATTGTATGCTGCCAATCCCCATGCTTTACCATCAAAACCTTTAAAGTATTTATCACTGTCAACTGGTAGATATTCAATGGTAGAATTATTAAACTTATCCAACGACCTTCGTATTTTGTCTTTATTTTCCTGTGAAATATTTGTTTCCAGTATATAAAAGTCAATAAATGAGTTTGTGTTATATAAAATTGATATCATCACTGCAGGTAAGTATTTTGCATACTTATTGTCAGC
>JAITOR010000030.1 GCA_031289855.1 Rickettsiales bacterium | reverse complement strand
AACAAAATCCTGTATTACTTATAATACAAGGCTTTGTCATAATCACATTATTATAATCGCAATTAATTACAACATTACAATTTTACCATAACTATTGAAACAATGTTCGTGTTAATGTATCCTATCAAACTCATCCTTCTTTCTCTTTTTCTCCACACATTAGATAAATTTATATGTCAATATTATATCCTATTTTAATATTGTCAATAAATAATTAAGTCATTTTCCCTCCATTTTGTTATGTGTATAAATTAATTATACCACAAATAAATAATTGGGGAAGTATAAAGATAAAAATTATTATTATCTCATGTTATTTATTTATCTCATGTTATTCATTTATTTATCTCATGTTATTCATTTATTTGTTTATTTATTCATTTATTTATCTCATGTTATTTATTTATATGGTGGGGGGGAGATTAGTTGTTTCTCCTCACCCTCCATCTTTTCTCCACATCTTCTCCCCTTTTCCTCCACATCTTTTCTCAACATCTTCTCTCCTCTTCCTCCACATCATTTCCCACCACATTACTTACTTGTTCGTTGTTTTGTGATGTTATTACAGGTCATCACTTTTGCTCCTCTCTATTCGTTAACTTTTAATGAGTTGTTTAATCTGTTTATGTTCGTGATATTCCCACCCCCTGTGTTTGTGTCATCTGTTTTGATTTTTTCCTTTCTTTCATCAACCTTTCTCTAAAGTCATCATTCGCTCTCAATGTTGATACTAATTTGTTGTTTCCGTTTTCGTCTTGGTCTTGGTCGTCGTCTCTTTCTTTTGCAAGGAGGCTTTTTAGATCTTTAAATCCATTACATGTGGAAAATAATACGCTTTGAAATGCTGCAGAGACACTTTTAAAAGAAGATAATGCTTCTGCTTCTGCCTCTGCCTCTGCTGCTTCTGCTGCTTCAGGCGAAAGATGTGATGATAGCCTTAATGTTGCAGCAGTACGGGAAGAATGGATAGTAGATAAACCTGATACGGACACTAAGGTTTTAGTTAAACTCTCAACTAAAGTCTCATCGCTTCCATTATCAGGTGATGATAGTAGTGCTGGTGCTGTTTTTTCTACATCCCTTTTAATAGTTCCAATAACTGTTGAAGCATTACCCCCACTTAGGTTGATAGCAGCAACTTTCGAATAAGAATCAAGAGCAACTTTTTTTCCTTCCTCTGTAGTAAACAACAAGTTATCTTCGTTTCCTTCTCTTTTTCTGCTGGCTTCTAAAGAATCTAAATCTTCTAATTTTGTTATTGGCTTGTCACCAAGACCTAACTTGCTTATAAATGTTGCTTCTTTTTCAACTACTTCTTTTATCTCTTTTAAGCCGTCTATTCTATTTAAAACCTCCATATCCAACCCCGTTAACAATCTTGTGAAAGGAACATTGGATTTCCCACTTTCACCCTTCGTCGCTTCCGCCATTGACGCTCTAAAATCAAAAACAATTAAATTTTCATTTACATCCTCCGTAAGTGATACTCCAGTGCCGTCTAAAGTATATCCATCGAATGTTGTTTTTGGATAAAATTTTTCTTTATTGGCATTAAAAAAAGTTTTAATTCCATTAATTTCATTTTCATCTGTCTTAATTATAGGGCTTTGTCCTATTATTTCACCAGATGTTGCGTCCACTTCAATAAAAAGATTACCTTGATAAACTCCAACGTATTTCTCATCCAATAGAGCCTTAAAAATCTCAATTTCATTAGGTTTTAGATCTTCACCTTCTGATACCTTTTGATTCATAATAGACAAAAAATCTCTAAAAGGTATAAAATTGGTAGATGATGCAGGTGATGCTGGTTTAGATTCTGGTGCTGGTGCTGGTTTTTGATCTGCTGCTTGTTTTTGATCTGCTTCTTCTGCTTTTCTTGCTAGGTCTGCTTGTTTTGCTTCTTCTTCTGCTGCTTTTCTTGCTAGGTCTGCTTTTCTTGCTTCTTCTACTTTTCTTGCTTCTTCTACTTTTCTTGCTTCTTCTGCTTTTCTTGCTTCTTCTGCTTTTCTTGCTTCTTCTTCTGCTGCTTTTCTTGCTAGGTCTGCTTGTTTTGCTTCTTCTTCTGCTGCTTTTCTTGCTGCTTCTGCTCTTGTTGCTTCTTCTGCTTTTCTTGCTAGGTCTGCTTGTTTTGCTTCTTCTTCTGCTGCTTTTCTTGCTGCTTCTGCTCTTGTTGCTTCTCTTGCTTCTCTTGCTTCTCTTGCTTCCATTCTTTTTAGTCGTTCTCGTTGTTTTTCTAATTTTTTTTCTTTTTCAGCCTTATCTATTTGAAGCGCTTCTTCTGGTGAAAAATGTAATACTTCTACTTCACTTCTAGATTGAAGATAATTAAATGCATTTCTTGCAACAAGACTTCTGGAAGCATTTATTGTTGTTTCAGTAATTGCTGTTAATACATCTAAAAAAAACGGTCTTTTTTCAACATCGAAAGACTTATCTAAATTCTCTCTACTAAAAAGTCCTGCTTCAACATATTTTTCAAGGAACTCTTTTTCTTTTTTAATAGCATCTTTCAGCGCTTCTCTACTTTGTGCACAGGATACTCTCCTTTCTGAAATCATGATTTTTTCTTCACTTCTGCTGGTCCCGTATATCTCGAAAACAAATTCTTTTTTCTTACTGTCATATCTCATAAAATTAGAAAGACTATAAATATTATTTCTAATAGCATTTCTATCCATAAAATAGATATTAGTATTTCTTCCCTTATCTTTTTTTTTGAGTAATTCTTCAATATCGTCTCTAAATCTTTTTTCTTCACTTACAAATGATGATACATCTTCGTCAGACTCGTCTACAAATCCTTTTTCCATAAATTACCTACAATTAATTTAATTCTATAATCTTATTATCACAAAAAAAAAAAAAAGCAAGTTTATTTGATTAATTATTAATATTATTTTTATTTAATAATAATAATAATAATATTGGTAAAAGATAGAAACATAATAATATTGATATTTATTTACAATAACTTTCATGTTTTTTCAAATTATGCTCCTATATTTTGTTAATATTGTTTATTATACAACACAAATGTAAAGAGCGGAAGTACAAAGATGAAAATAAATATTTTACACCACCCATTAAAGTTTTTTTGTGTAAAATATTTTTTAATAATTTGCTTTATTTATTTATATAGTTTAATATATATTATATATGCCTTTTACGATTGCAATTATTGGACGACCAAATGTAGGAAAATCAAGTTTATTCAATAAACTTGTGGGTAGAAAAATTGCCATTGTAAATGACTTTGCTGGTGTAACAAGAGATAGAAAAATCGAAAACGGTTCTCTTTTTGATATGGATTTTGAAGTAATTGATACGGCAGGCTTGGAATATGATTTGAAGGGCAAGGAATTGGAAACAAAGATGGTAAAACAAACAGAACAAGCCATTTTTAATGCTGATTTATCATTATTTGTGGTGGATGGACGAGAGGGAATTACACAAACTGATAGATATTTTGCCACTTGGTTGAGAAAAAAGGAAATTCCAAGCATTTTAATTGCCAATAAAATGGAATTTTTGAAAGAAGCACCGGTTTTTGATGATGATTTTTATAGACTTGGAATGGGCGACCCCATACCCATATCCGCAGAACACAATGATGGATTTAATTTGTTATACGATGCCATAAGGGAGCATTATAAAGAAACCCCAAAGGAAGAAGTTAGGGATAATGAGATTTCGATTGCAATCATTGGACGACCAAATGCTGGAAAATCTACATTGATTAACTCAATTTTAAAAGACGATAGGGTGATTACAAGTGATGTGGCGGGCACAACAAGAGATGCCATTTCCATTAGGTGGAAATATAAAGATAGAAATATTAAATTAATCGATACGGCCGGCATTAGAAAAAAACATAATGTAGAAGGAGACCTTGAAAAATTTGCCGTGGATGATGCCATAAGAGCAATTAGATTTGCGCAAATAGTGATTGTAATGATTGATTCCACGAGACCTTTTGACACACAAGACTTGGCGATTGCTGACATTGCAGTGGAAGAAGGTAGAGGAGTAATTTTTGCCTTGAATAAATGGGATACCGTGCCACCTGATGCAAAGCATAAGTTTATGAATTCCGCAATTGAAATTATAAGAAATCGTGCCTCACAAGTGAAAGGTTGTCCAATTATTCCAATATCAGCCTTGTATAGTAAAAACATAGATAAATTGATTGATTCTTGTTTGCTTGTGTGGAATGAATGGGACAAACATTTAAAAACCACCGAACTAAACAAATGGTTAAAAAATATAACCACCGAACATACACCACCACTTTTTAAAGGTAGAGCAGTTAAATTAAAGTATATGACACAGGCAAAAACAAGACCTCCAACATTTGTTTTATTTACAAATAGTCCGGAAAAATTGGAAAAAACAAGTTATGATAAATTTTTAATTAATAGAATTAGAACGGATCTGGGATTGCAAAATACAATTGTAAGGTTATTGATGAGAAAAATTGAAAATCCTTTTGATGGAAAGAAAAAATAAAAATTTCTGAAACAAGTATTTACAATAATGTATTTATAGTGTATCCTAATATAAAAATGTTTAATAAATTTATTTGCTTTTTAAAAACGACTTTATATCATAAAAGAGTATAAGGGTTTGTAGCTCAGGTGGTTAGAGCGCTGCTCTGATAAAGCAGAGGTCGATGGTTCAACTCCATCTAAACCCACCATTATTACTTATATGAACAATAATAAAATACTTATTTATGGTAAACATCCCGTTTTTTCCATATTAAAAGCAAAGAAAAGAAAAATATTTGGAATAAATATTGTTGATCAGAATAAAAAAGAATTTTATTCGACGGTGGAAAGGGAGGATATTGATTTAAAAGGTATAAATGTGAAATTTATGTCTCACAATGAAATGGATGGCATGTTTAACCATTTATATAAAGAAAAAAACCATCAAGGTTATATAATTTTTGTAAACGAAAAGGAGGAAATTACACTTGATGATTTTATAAATGAATTTGAGGGACAAAAAGAATTGCCAAAACTGCTTATATTGGATCAAATTGTTGACCCGCATAATTTAGGTGCCCTATTGCGAACTGCCGTAGCTTTTGGTGTGTTTAATGTAATAATCACCGCTTTTAATTCCACAAAGGAAACTGCAACCGTATCAAAATCATCAGCTGGTTTAAATGAATTGGTAAATGTAATTGAAGTGATAAATTTAAATAATGCAATTAAAGAATTGAAAAATATTGGTTATTTTGTTTATGGATTAGATGGTGAAGCAAAAACTTTGATAGAACAAGTGAAAGATAGTAGTAATATAGCATTAATATTAGGAAATGAGGGTAAAGGAATTAGGGAATTAGTTAAAAAAAATTGTGATGAATTAGTAAAAATCAAAATGCATGAATATGCAGAAAGTTTAAATGTATCCGTAGCTGGCGGAATTGCAATGTATCAAGTATGGGGAAAATATTAAACTATTGCCAAATAATAACTTCACCACTCTTTATTCCAACATTTATACTTTTTCTATTATCCAATTCACCTGCCAATAGTTTATTTGCCAATGGATTTTCAACTTCTCGTTGTATGACTCTCTTCAACGGTCTTGCACCATACATTTCATCATAACCATTTTCCGCCAACCAATCATACAATTCATCTTGCCAAACAACTTTATATTTATTTTCTGCCAATCGTTTTTCCAAATTTCTCAACACCATTTTTGTTATAATATTTATATGTTGCTTACCTAATTTATGAAATGGTATAATTTCATCCAATCTATTTATAAATTCTGGTTTAAAAAACTTTTTAACTTCATCCAAAATATCATTTCTAATACTCTCAATGTCAATTTCTTCTGTTAAATTATTGATTTTTTGCGAGCCAATATTTGATGTAAAAATAATAATTGTATTGCTAAAATCAACAGTCTTTCCTTGCGAATCCGTCAATCTACCATCATCCAATACCTGCAATAAAATATTATACACATCCGGATGTGCCTTTTCAACCTCATCAAAGAGTATAACTTGATATGGTCTTCGACGAATCTTGTCAGTTAAAATTCCACCATCTTCATAGCCCACATAACCAGCGGGAGCCCCAATAAGCCTTGCAACATTATGTTTCTCCATGTATTCACTCATATCAATTCTTAAAATTGCACTTTCCTCATTAAACATAAATTCCGCCAATGCTTTTGCTAACTCTGTTTTTCCAACCCCAGTGGGTCCTAAAAACATAAAACTCCCAATAGGCCTATGATTTTCCTGTAATCCCGCCCTACTTCGTCTCAAAGCATTTGATACAGCCGTAATGGCTTTTGTTTGACCTACAATTCGTTTTTGTATTGCGAATTCCATTGCTAATAATTTTTCCTTCTCCCCCTCCAACATTTTATCCAACGGAATTCCAGTCATTTTTGATATGACTTTTGCTATATCTTCTCGCTTTACTTCTTGGTTTATGGCTACTCCACCTTGTTCCAATGCTAATAATTCATTGTGCAATTGAGGAATTGTATTGTAAGTTATTTCACCAGCTTTCGTTAAATCACCTTTTCTTTGAGCCACTTCAATTTGAAATTTTGCCTCTTCAATTTTATCTTTCACAATATTTATCAATTCCAACTTTTCCTTACCTTTTTTCCATTCTTCTGTTTTTTTTACGGAGTATAATTGCAAAATACTCAAATCTTCCGTAAGTTGTTTTAACCTTTGCTGAGAAGCCTGATCATTCTCTCCTCTTAAAGATTCAACCTCAATTTTAAATTGTATAATTTTTCTATCTACTTCATCAAGTTCGGTTGGCTTGCTATCCAAATCCATTCTTATTTGACTTGCCGCCTCATCAATCAAATCAATGGCCTTATCTGGCAAATGTCTATCAGTAATATACCTGTTCGACATAGTGGCGGCAGCCACAAGCGCATCATCCCTTATGCCAACTCGATGATAAATTTCATACTTTTCTTTAATTCCTCGCAAAATTGATATTGTATTTATCACATCTGGCTCATTTATAAATACAGGCTGAAATCGTCTAACCAATGCTTGATCTTTTTCAAAATATTTTTTATATTCATCCAGTGTTGTGGCCCCAATACAATGCAAATCACCCCTTGCCAATGCAGGTTTTAATAGATTGGCTGCATCCATCGCACCATCGCTTTTACCAGCTCCCACCAATGTATGTATTTCATCAATAAACAAAATAATTCTGCCATTTGCTTTTTCAATTTCAGTCAAAATACTTTTTAACCTTTCTTCAAATTCTCCTTTATATTTTGCACCAGCAATCACAGACGCTATATCCAATGACAAAATAATTCTGTTTTTTAAAATTTCTGGCACATCTTTATTTACAATTCTTAAGGCAAGACCTTCAACAATTGCGGTCTTTCCAACACCAGGATCACCTATTAAAATAGGATTATTTTTGTTTCGCCTTGATAAAATTTGCATTGCTCGTCTTATTTCTTCATCTCTACCAATAATTGGATCAATTTTACCCTTTAATGCTAAATTGGTGATATTTTTTGTATATCTATCCAATGCACCAAAATTTTCCTCCGCAGTATCAGTTTGTGCCGTTTGTCCATTTCGCATTTTTTCAATGACCGTATTTAATTGCAATTCATGTATTCCGTTATTCCTAAATATTTTTGCCACTTCACCATCATTTTCCATTGTAGCAAGTAAGAAAATTTCTTGCGTTACAAAGGAATCTTTTCGTTTTTCTGCGATTTTTTCACTCAAAATAAAAATTCTTGATATGTTTAAATCCAATTGTGGCTGCAATTCTGCACCTGTAATTTTCGGTAAAGATGTTACTTTTTTTTCAAGTTCTTTTTTTATATTTTCAATATTACCACCCGTTGCTTGTAAAATTTGTAAAACTATACTATTTTCCTCCACAAACATTACACAATACAAGTGTGAAGCAGTAATAAACTGATTTTGGTTGGAAATAGCAAGGGAATGCGCTGCCCTAATATTATTTCTTATTCTTTCTGTATATCTCTCTATATTCATAAAAAAAGTTTAATTGTCATATTAACAATATAGTGTTTTTTTAAAAATAAAACAAGTTATATTAATTTGCTATTTAATATTTTGTTTGTATTATCTATCTAATATGTTTTTTATTTATTAACAATTAATTACTTATGACAGACATAAATTTTGCAAGATACAAAGACGATCTTTTGTTCTTGCCTTTGGGTGGAAGTGGCGAAGTTACAATGAATTGCAATCTTTATCATTATAAAGGAAAATGGATTATAGTTGATATGGGAATTCAATTTGTAAAAAATTTGCCTGGTATTGAAATAATGTTGCCTGATGTCAACTTTATTAAAAAAAATATCAAGGATTTTCTTGGAATTTTTATAACGCATGTACACGAAGACCATATTGGTGCTCTGCAATATTTGTGGGCAGATTTGAAATTGCCAATATATGCTTCAAAATTCGCAGTGCAATTTATGAAAAATAAATTTGCAGAATATGAATGGGGCAGACAAGTAAAATATTTTGAAGTTCCCACGAATGGAATTGTAACTTTGAATCCATTTATAATGGAATTTATAGGTCTCACACACTCTATTCCTGAAATGAATGCAATTTTAATTAGAACAGAAAAGGGTAATATTCTTCATACTGGAGATTGGAGATTTGAGGAAAAACCTATAATAGGTGTGCCAACGAATAAACAAAGGTTAAAAGAACTTGGAGACAAAAATAAAGTCTTAGCGATGGTATGTGAGTCCACTAATATTTTTAGTGATAAAGTCACTAAAAATGAGGCAGAATTGTTGGATAGTTTGAAAGAGATTATAAAAGAAAATAGTAAAGGTCTTGTGGTGTGTGGAATTTTTGCCACTCACATATCGAGAATTGTAACTTTGGCAATCGCCGGTAAGGCTTGTGGCAGAAAAATTGGTGTGCTTGGTGGCAGTTTGTACAGATCATTAAGAGTGGCAAAAGAAATGAATTATTTGCCAAGAGATTTGGATTTTGTACCAGAAGAAGAGTTTAATAAATATGATAAACGAAAACTTTTAATTATATCTACTGGGTGTCAAGGACAGGAAAATTCTGGACTTGGACGACTTGCCGATGATACCTATAAAAACTTGAAACTTGAAAAAGACGATACGGTTATTTTTTCATCAAGTGAAATTCCCGGTAATGAAATTGATATAGGAACTTTATACAATAAATTTGCAGAAAAAGGTGTAAATATAGTAAATTCTAAAAATGCTTTCGTGCATTTATCAGGCCATTACACAAGAAGTGAACTAAAAGAAATGTATGAATTGGTTAGACCATTGTCTTCAATTACCACTCATGGAGAACCTATGCAACTTATAGAACATAAGAAAGTAGCGGAAGAAATGGGTGTTAAAAATGTTGCCATTGGAAATGATGGCAGTGTTTTAAAATTGAATGAAAAAGGTAAAATTGACAAAATTGGTGATATTAAAGTTCTATCATCAGTAATGGATGGAAATAGGCGAATTTCAGTAAATAATACCATCCTTACAGAAAGAGCAAAATTGGAAGAAGCAGGGATTATTATTGTAAATTTTGTGATAGATAAGACATTTAAACAATTGGCTCCTGTTGATGTGGTGGCGGTTGGAAATTACAATTTAGCCAACGAAAAAGTCATTCATCAAACGTTGAGAGATGATGCAAACAAAGGGTATAAAATTGCTTTATCAATCATTTTAAATCCAGAGTTTAAAGAAACTTTTGATACTTTTGATAAACAAGAGTTTAAAATTATGAAAGAGGTTAAAAGAAGTATTGAAAACTTTGTGTATCAAAATATGAATAAAATGCCATTTGTGGTGGTGAATATGCTAAAAGAAACAAAGGATTTGTTAAATATTAATGACGAAAGAAAAGTGCCAAAACCAACGATAAAAAACAAAGATAATGAAGTAAATAATGTAAGCAAAAGAAGGATGCCATTTCGACGAAGAGAAACATTTGAAAAAAAAACAACTGAAGTTATAAGAGTTATAAAAAAAGCGAAATAAATTTAGGCAATAATAATTTCACCATCAAAAACACTTATTGCATTGCCGGTCATAAAAATTTCACCATTATCTAATTCAATGTTTAAAACGCCACCCTTTAAAACTGCAGCGACTTTGTTTTCAACTTTTCCAAGATTATTTAAAGCCACAATAGTAGCACATGTTCCTGTGCCACATGCAAAGGTTTCACCACAACCTCTTTCCCACACTCTCATTTTTACATTGTTTTTATCGATAATTTCCACAAATTCCACATTAGTTCTTTTTGGAAAACCTTTGTGATTTTCAATTTTTGGACCCAATCCAGTCACATCAAAATTATCAACATTTTCCACAATCATTACTGCATGTGGATTACCAACTGAAATACAATTTAAATCATACTCTGGTGCGGGATTTGGTAAAATTTCTGCTCGTCCCATGTTAACTCTTACATCATTTTCACCAATTAAATCTATGTATTTTATGCCAGATTTTGTTTCCACTGAAAATGTTTTTTTATCCACAATTTTATTATTGAATGCAAATCTTGATATACATCTTATTCCATTGCCACACATTTCAGCTTCCGTCCCATCAACATTAAACATTCTCATTCTAAAATCCGCAATTTTTGATGACAATGCAAGCAACAATCCTTCACTTCCAATGCCAAAATGCGGAGTGCATAAAAAAGCAACTTGTTCTTGCGATAAGTTAAAATCTTCTTTAAAACCATTTATAGTCACATAATCATTGCCACAACCATGCATTTTTGTAAATTTCATATAACAATTTTAATTATATAAAAAAAATATAATACATTAATTTTAATAATTCAAATTATTATATGATTGCTTTCACAAAAATAAATAAAATTTATATTGACAATTTTAATTACATATAATACACTAAAAACATATGAAGAATAACAAATTTGAGACAATTATTGGTGCGATAGTTTTGTTGATTGCCGTGTTGTTTTTTATGGTAATTTTGAATATTTCAAAAAACACTTCAAGGGTTAATGAAGGCTATGTTGTTAGTGGAGAATTCAATAATGTTGAAGGATTAACCATTGGCAGCGATGTTAAAATTTCAGGTGTAAAAATTGGAACCGTTACCGACATAACTTTAAATAAAACCAATTACAAGGCAATTGTCTTTTTCGGTATAGAAAACGATTTAAAAATCCCAACCGATAGCATCTTTAAAGTATCAAGCAGTGGTTTAATGGGCGGAAAATTTGTAAATATCAAAATTGGTGGAATGAATGAATATTTGGAAAATAAAGATATTGTTGATTTTACTGAATCTACCATGGATTTAGAAGATTTAATTTCAAGATTTGTTTTTAATAGCGGAAACAAAAATGAAAAAAAATAGTTTTTTAATATTTTTGTTTGTTTTAAATGTATCTTTTGCAGATAACATGCCGCTTAAAATAAAGAATGTAAAAGAAGAAAATAAGGCAAGTATTGTAAAAATTTTAGCATTAGATAAGATAACTTCAAGAAATTACAAGTATGAAATAAAAATCAATGAAGGCATGCAATTTGAAAGAATAAAAATAACTCCATTATTTTGCTGGAAATCATCACCAGAAGAATTTACGGAAAATAAAGCATTAATTATGGTTGAAGGAAAAGATTTAAACGGGGAAGATAAACAATTTTACTATGGATGGCTATTTTCTTCCAGTTCAAGTTTATCAAAATTTGAACATCCAATGTATGACATAAAACTTTTGGATTGTTTAAAATAATTTTTTTTGTACTTCCATTCTTAACAAATTTGATTTATAATAATAATATAATAAAAATTTATATATGATAGAAAAAATTGAAAAATTTAAATTAGTGCCAAACTTGGAGGCAAAATCTCACATAATTGATCTAAAATTGTCAAGTGTGTTGTTTGAAGATAACAAGTATTATCCGTGGATTTTTCTTGTTCCAAGAAAGCCAGATGTTAAAAATATGCTTAATTTAACTATGGACGAAAGAATGCAACTTATGAAAGAAATCGCTATTTGTGAAAATGTTATGAATTCGTTGTTTCCAAACGACCAAATAAATGTTGCAATGATTGGAAATATGACTCCACAACTACATGTGCATATTATATGCAGGAAAAAGGAAGATCCTGATTGGCCTAATACCGTATGGAATAATGCAAAAATACCATATGAAACACATGAAAAGCATGATACGATTATAAAAATAAGGAACGCAATAATTGAACATACCATTGGAACAGACGATATTCACCATTGAAAAACTATTTTGACCTCATGGTTGCAGTTAAACCACTACTCAATGCCACCTGTATTTGTGTCATAGGTTTTGCCTCATGAAAACCAGCAGCATATTCTGTTTTCATCTCCGCAAGCCCCTTTAAACCTTCTGGCATTTCAAAAAAGAATTTTTGTTGCACCACTTGCCCCACCACATCGTCAAGTTTTGCACTCATTGCATTCATTTTACCGAATAATCCATTAACGGCCTCCATGGCATTTCCACCATTTACCGACTGGGTTAAAATGCTGTTTTTACCCCCACCAATTGCAGAATTTATCGTATCTTGTGTATTTTTTGTTACTCCGCCACTAATCGTATCACCCATAAATGCACCACATAATTACTAATTATTAGTATATAACAATATATTTAAAAATCAAGCTTATTAAATTTGATTTTTTTATTTTACATAATATTATAACCATTATGAAAAAGATTTTTTTATTTTTATTTTTATTTTGTAATTTTGTTTTTGCGGCGGATAATTTAAATTTATATCTTATTAAAAATTTTAATGTAAATTTCACCGAAAAAGATGTTACAGCAGCAAGAAAAGTTGCCATAAATTATGCTGAAAAAATGGCACTTAAAAAAGTGTTGCAAAATATTAATGTTAATGTTTCGAATGCTTCTTTTTTTACTGATTCCGAGTTGAAAAAATCAATAAAATCTATGCAAATTTTTAACGAAAAGAATAGTAAAAATTCGTATTCCGCAACACTAAATATTGAATTTAATAGTGATTATGTTAATTTTGTGCTTAACAAATACAAAGTTACAGAATATTCCAGAACCTACAATACATACCTGATAATTCCTTTTCTCATTAAAGATGGTAAAACTTATTTATTCGAAAAAAATAATACTATTTTGGATAATTACACAAAATCCACAAAAAACATAAGAAATATAAAAGTAGTGCAGGAGAATTTTTATAGTAAAATGAATTTGAAGAATGTGAATAGCAAGAGTTCTTTGACCCATGAACAATACAAAGGTTTTAACGATTATTATTACACAAACAATATAGTTTTCATATTTGGAACACTGGATAAGGATGGCAATATTAAACATAAAATTTACATCTTAAATGAAAAAGAAAAAAAAGATATTGAATTAGCTTTTAATGGTACCGATTATAATGAAGCCATTATTGATTTGATTATGTATTTGAATAGTTTGGATGAGGAAGAAAGATCTGATCAAAATGACTTTTTGGCAGAAAATACTGATTTGATTTTAGAGGAAGATTTTTTTAAGCTTGTGGTCGAAATTTCAAATTTAAAAGATTCCATTGATGTGGAAAAAGTACTTGGATATAACAAAAATATAATTGTAAAACATTTAAAAATGTTGAATAAAAAGGAAATGATTTTTCATGTTAAAGTTGCAAAAAACGACATACAAAAATTTATTGAATCATTAGAGGAAACTGGCTTTTCTGTAACAGAAAAATCGGAGGGAGTTTATGCTTATTTACGATAAAATCAAAAACAATAAACAAAATATTCTAAAATATGGACTTTTGTTGTTATCTATATTGACTTTGTATAAAATTAGAGAAGTTCTGTTGCCATTTACATTGGGCGTTATTTTTAGTTATGCTTTCAAAAATACGGTCAATAAATTAGAACAAAAATTTAAAAATCGTTCGTTTGCAACTATTTTTATAGTACTTATATTTTGGTCTATAATTACGATTTCCTTTTTTTATTTAATCCCATTTCTTGTGCATCAAAGCATAGGGCTTAGCAAAGATCTCATGATTTTTTTAAACAATAATACCGATACTATAAATTTTGAAATAAACAAAATTACATCATATTTTAATGTTGAAATTAATTTTAAAGATTATTTAAACTCTTACTTTAAAGATTTTGATGCCTATTTGTTAAACATTTTAACCAATGTTTTTTCTACATCAGTGGCCATTATAAATGCACTTTATGTATTTATTATGACCCCAATCACCATGTATTATTTTTTGAATGATTGGGAAAATATAATAATGTTTTTAAAAAAATTCTTTCCAATTATAGCGAATAAAAAATCTTTAATATTTTTTAAAAACATAGATATTGTATTGAGTGCCTGTATAAAAGAACAATTCTATGTGTGTTTTTTGCTTGGAATGTTTTATGCTATTTTATTGGTGTTGAGTGGTTTGCAATACGGATTTATTATAGGCCTATTGAGTGGATTTGCAACATTTATTCCTTATGTGGGTATAATTTTTGGCCTTATAATTAGCCTCATTGTAACACTCTATCAATTCGGTGGCGATGCTATACATTTAATAATCACAACTTCAATTTTTATGTCCGGATTACTATTGGAAATGAATTTATTGTTACCAAATATAGTGGGGAAAAAAATCAATTTACATCCTTTATGGGTAATTTTTGCATTAGTGGCAAGTGGAGCATTACTTGGATTTTATGGATTACTATTTGCATTGCCAATTGCTGGTGCTATAGGTGTGATATTGAGGTTTATTTTTTAAGATACAATGATAGATAAAGCAAGAAATATTGGTTTGGCGGCTCAAGAGATTGGGTTAAAAGAATTTGTTTTACGATTTTGGGAAAAAGAATTTCCACAAATTAGGCCAAGTGCAATAGGAAAAAATGGTCGTAGAAGTTATTATGACAAAGATATTGAAAATGTGTTAAAAATTAAATATTTTTTGCATGAGAAAGGCTATAAAATCGAAGCATTAAAAACATTTTTAGCAGAAAATAAAGGTATTTTCAAAAAAAGTTTAGAAGAAATTAAAAATTTAACAAAAATAAATAATGAAAACACAAATAAAAATATTTTGGATGAAAATTTTATTAAAGAACTTGAAAATTTTAAATTAAAATTAAGTGATTTGATAGAATTGTGATTGTTATTTTCCTTTTGATACTGCCACCAATGCAGGTCTTAAAATTCTTCCATTTATCGTATATCCAGCCTGCATAACTTGTGCAACCTTTCCTTTTTCTACTTCTTTACTTTCTATTTCCGCAATTGCATTGTGAAATTCTGGATTAAAATCTTCGTTCAATGGACTTACTCTAACTAATCCACTTTTTTCAAAAACTTTTTTAAGTTCATTGTGAGTAAGTTTAATACCCTCGAAAAAACTTTTATCCTTCACATCCTTTTCCTTCACATTTACAAAGGCTAAATTAAAATTTTCCATTACATTTATTAAACTTTCGGCAAATTTACTGATGGCAAATTGTGATATATCCTGCTTTTCTTTTTCCGCTCTTTTCCTTGTATTGTCCAATTCAGCCAATGTTCGCATTAAAGTTTCTTTTAACTTTTTATTTTCACTTTCTAATGTATTTTCAACCTCTACCTTTTCCTCTTGTTTTTCAAGAACTTCTTCTGTTACATCTGTCATATTAATAATAATTTATTACTAATAACAAATATAGTTCTATATTTTATAAAATCAATAAAATTGATAACAATAAAACTAATTCTTACGATTTTTTGAAAAAAATCAATAGATTACCACGATAAAAATACTTTTATTCCGCTATTTTAATATTGTCAATAAATAATTAAGTCATTTTCCCTCCTTTTTGTTATGTGTATAAATTAATTATACCACAAATAAATAATTGGGGAAGTATAAAGATGAAAATTATTTTTTATTTTATTAAGTAAACAAAAATTAAAAACAAAATCTATTACTCCAATAAAAACAAAATTTATTTAATAAACAAAACCCTGTATTACTATAATACAAGGCTTTGTTTTAATCACATTACTATAATCACATTATTATAATCACAATATTATAATCACAATAAAAATTAAAAACATAATATTATGACCTGAATAAACCCCCTCTTTTTGCATTTCCAATATCACAGGTCTGCGTCAATCTCATATCGAACGCTTGATTCCTTTTAAGAAAAAAACATTTACCTTCTTCACTTGCAATTACCTTTCGATATGCTCCAGTGATGTTTTCAAAAATTTTTTTTGCTTTTTCTTTCTGTGTCATC
>JAITOR010000005.1 GCA_031289855.1 Rickettsiales bacterium | reverse complement strand
GAAGTGATTAAATAAATAAAAAAAGTAAAAAAATATATGAATTTTTATTTATTTAATGAGGAAAGAATAATGATGGTAGGAAAAAAAATATTTGGGTAAGAAAAAAAATAATAAAATTTCACGATATTTAGGTGAAAAAAATAAATAATATTTTTCTTAATCACTCTCTTCATCTTTGATACATTACTCAAGCATTGTAAATTTTATTATATATAAAATGGTTTAATTTAATATTTTTTATGAAAAAACCACCGATTAAAATTATTTTTTATCACTCCAATATATCTACTATTATCCTCGTTTTTCAAATACCATTTCATACAATAAAAACACATAATACTACTCAAAATTGAGCCAGTTAAAATATCGCTCAAATAATGCTTCAACAATATCATCCTTGTTATTGGCACCAACATACCAAACATTGCAAGTATTTTGGTCCATTTATTTTTTCCAAACACAAAAAACATACACACAATAAATCCCCAAGTTCCAGCAGAATGACCGGATGGAAATGATACAAATCTGTCGTTCGTTTGAAAAAATAAAAAATCCGACAAAATGCCGTTCATTTCAATATAATGATATGGCCTCGTTCTGCCAAATATACACTTTAAAATTTGTATCATAAATGCTGAAATTCCTTGTGTAATAATGGAAAATGAAAATAAATAAAATAAATATATATATTTATCTAATTCTTTTTTTGTGCATTTGTAAAAAAAGTATATAAATAAAATTACATTTGTCCCAGCAATATACTTAAATGAGCCAAATTTTGTTATAACGTTCGATACATATAAAATTTCGTTTGGTAATTGAGAAAACCAATAGGCAAGCGGAATATCCACATAAAAAATTAATATTGGTAAAATAAATAGAAAGACTATATACCCCATACTTTCTCTACCTCAATCCATCCAGTAATGTTTTTAACTTTAATCTTGCACCATTTAAAATTACATTTTACAAATTCCAAAATAACATTTTCTTCTGCTTTTGCGATTGGTTTTTTAAAATTATCAGATTTATAAATTGTCTGTTCCCCTTCTCCCACTACAATTAAATGTCTTTTGCTTGTGGTTAGATTTTTGTTAAGCCAGCCCTCTTCACCATCTTTATCTTTTATTTTATACCAATTTTCATATTCACCTAACACCAATAGCGGCACGTGTTTTAATTGATATACAAATTTTATAGGATACTCTTCATTGGGTCCTGTTCTTACATTTACTTCATTACTTCTTGTGGAAACAAATTTATCTTCAGCAAAACAAATTGTTACAAATAACAAATAAAATAAAAAAAGATTTTTCATATTTTATTTTGATTCTTTTGTAGGTATTTCAAGTTTTAATCGTCCATTTTCAACCTCTAATTTCACATCATCAACATTTGTGCCATCAGTTGGCAAGGTATAAATTCTTTCAAAATGTATGAATGAAGATGAATCACCATCTTTTGTCTTTTTGCTATTTGCTATTTCAAATGATATTTTTAAAACACTACCTCTAATATCAATTTTTACATCTTCCTTCGTCAATTCTTTCGGCACCCTCACATTTAATATAAATTTATTCTTCGTTTCTCTTGTTTTTTCAAAAAAAGTAAAACCATCAATGACAAACTTTCCGTCTTCTATTTCTTTTTCTTTTTGCTTGTCTCTCAAAACTTTACCCTTTTCAATTTTAAAACTCTTTGCTTTATCGGCAAAGTGATTATACCTAATCTCTCTTGAAACTTCAAAACCAACTATTACTAATAGTAAAATTGTCGTAGTCAAAAACTTATAATCTAAATTTTCTAACTTTTCTTTAAAATTCGTCATAACAAAACCCTCATAATTAATTGGTACCTCCTGCCGGACTTGAACCGGCATGCCTTGCAGCAATAGATTTTGAGTCTATCGTGTCTACCATTCCACCAAGGAGGCATGGGGTGCGAGATGGGATTTGAACCCACGGCCTATACTTCCACAGAGTATCGCTCTAACCAACTGAGCTACACGCACCATAACATTTTGAAATGTAGTGCTTTTATTTTTAAAGTCAACAATTAATTTTTTGCTTTTAATTTTTAAATAAATATAAAATAAATTTATATGGTAAAAAATTTATTGATAGTGGAATCTCCTTCAAAGGCAAATACTATAAACAAGTATTTGGGTGATAACTATAAAGTATTGGCCAGTATGGGACATGTAAGAAGTCTTGTGGCGAAAGATGGCTCTGTGGATGTGGATAATGACTTTGAAATGAAATATGAAACTTTAATAAAGTCAAGCAAAGCATTAAAAGAAATTATTGATTATGCGAAAGATGTTGAAACTATATATTTGGCACCCGATCCCGATAGAGAAGGAGAAGCCATTGCATGGCATGTATTAGAAGTTTTGAAGGCAAGAAAGGCCATTAGAAAAGACACAAAAGTTGAAAGAGTAACATTCAATGAAATTACGAAAAAATCAGTTGAAGAGGCAATAAAAAATCCACGAAGCATTGATATGGATTTGGTGGATGCACAGCAGGCGAGGCAAGCATTGGATTACTTAGTTGGTTTTAATTTAAGTCCTGTATTATGGAGAAAATTGCCAGGTAGTAAATCGGCGGGAAGAGTGCAATCTGTGGCTTTGAGACTAATTTGTGATAGGGAGGATGAGATTGAGAAATTTAAAAAACAAGAATATTGGACCATTGATAATTTGTTTACAAATAAGGTAAAAGCATTCTTAACTCATGTGGATAATAAAAAATTAGATAAGTTTGCCATTTCGAATGAAAAACAAGCAAAAGATATTGAAATTGATTTAAGTGGTAAAATTTATAGTGTGCTGGATATTGAAAAAAAACAAACAAAACGAAATCCTTATGCCCCGTTTACAACTTCAACTCTACAACAAGAAGCCAGTAAAAAACTTGGTTTTTCTGCGAAACAAACAATGATGGTTGCGCAAAAACTTTATGAAAATGGACATATAACTTACATGAGAACTGATGGTGTATATACGGCACCCGAGGCGGTTGCATCTGTAAGAGATTTGATTAAAAAGGATTATGGTGATAAATACTTACCTCTAAAGCCTTTAATGTATCAAAACAAATCAAAAAATGCTCAAGAGGCCCATGAGGCAATTCGTCCAACTCATCCTGAAAATAAAACGATTGATGGTGATGGTAATGAAAAACGATTGTATGATTTGATATGGAAAAGGCTTATTGCGAGTCAAATGGAAAGTGTAATTTTAGACCAAGTGGGAGTGAATATCGTAACAAATGATAAAAAATATAAATTTAGAGCCGTTGGCACTACAATTAATTTTGATGGTTTTTATGTTCTATACAATATACAAAAAGAAGATGATGAGGAAAGTGAAGATGATGAAAGAAATCTTCCGCCATTAAAAGAAGGGGAAATTTTGACTTCACAAAAAATTTTTACGGAACAACATTTTACAGAACCACCTGCAAGATATAGTGAAGCAAGTTTAGTGAAAAAAATGGAAGAATTGGGAATTGGTAGACCTTCAACCTATGCCAATATTTTAAGTGTTATACAGGAACGAGAATATGTAAAACTTAATCAAAAACGATTTTTTCCTGAAGAAAGAGGGCGAATTGTAACTGCATTTTTAAAAAAATTTTTTACAAAATATGTGGAATATGATTATACGGCTAAATTAGAGAACGAATTGGATGAAATTGCTGGCGGAAAAGAGAAGAGAGTAAAATTTTTAGGTGGTTTTTGGAAACCATTTAAAGCGGAGATTGATGATGTGATGAAGGTTATGCCAAGTGAAATTGTAAAAAATATAAGCGAAGGATTATTGGTGCATATTTTAGGAACTGACGAAAAGGGTGAATTAAAAGATAATTGCCCAAATTGTGGTGGAAAATTGGGATTAAGATTTGGAAAATTTGGAGCATTTATTAGTTGTAGTAATTATCCTACCTGCAAGTATATTAAAAATATAAATACTGGTGTGGTTGATGATGAAGCGGGAAATGGTGAAAAATTTGAAACAAAACAAATTGGTAAATTCAATGGTGAAAATGTGTATTTAAAGAAGGGTCCCTATGGGTTTTACATACAACAAGGAGAAGATCCAAAGGCAAAAAGCAAAGAAAAACCAAAAAGATTGTCCATTCCCAAAACTGAAACTAACCCTGAAAGTTTTGATTTTGACAAGGCATTAAAATTGTTAGAGTTACCAGAATTACCGAGGAAGGTTGGGGTATATGAAAAGGAGGATGTATTGGCAAATAAAGGTAGATTTGGACCATACTTATCCCATAACAAAGCATTTTATAGCGTAAAAAATGATGATATTTACACAATTGAATTAAATAGGGCAATTGAAATTATTGAAGATGGCAAAAAAAAGAAAGCTGCAAAGGGAGATGGTGGCAGAACAACAGCAAGAGGGAAAGTTACAAAAGAAAGTGTT
>JAITOR010000004.1 GCA_031289855.1 Rickettsiales bacterium | reverse complement strand
GGTTTTAAGAAAAAACTATTATAATTTATTTTAACTCCAATGCCTATACTTGATGCTATTTCACTTATTGTATTTTCATAAGTCTCTTTACAACCATCAAAATCACTCGAAAATTTTATTGTTCCTTCATATGTGCCAATACCTAAAGATAAAAAGAATTTACTGCTATCATCAGTAAATGGGGCAAAATAATAAAGCAAGTCTATACCATATCCTTTATAAGAAAAATTTCCAGTGATATTAGCCGAAGAATCTATAAATGCTTTCTCATTATTAGTTCCACCTCTATAAAATAAATCTAAACCGATTTTATCATTATAGGTTATACCTACACTAATACCACCATTAGCACCAGTATCGTTGAATATCAAATTATATTCTCCGAATTTGAAAGGTGTTGAGTGGAATCCAAGTCCTCCTGTAATGTTATATTGCAGTCCAGATTCTTCTTTAATTTTAGCATTTTTTTTAATCTCAGCATTTGCTTCAGAAATTAAAGATGAAGTTGCTAATATAGTTATAATTAGCATATTTTTTAATGAAGATTTAGAACCTCTCTCTTGATGAGGCAGAATATTTACTACTTTTTTCATAAATTACTTTATTTATTAACACTTTATTATGATGCTGTTTTTTTTTGTCAAATTTTTCGGAAACATACGCCCCATAAATAAAAAATGTGGCTTAAAAATAAAAATATAGGCATAGTGTAATATTAATTTTGCATCAGTATTTGGAATAAAAAATCACCATTTAAAAAAAATGGTGATTTCTTTTTAATTACTTTATTTATTTTATAAAATAAATAATAATTTTCATCTTTATACTTCCTCAATTATTTATTTGTGGTATAATTATTTACATACATAATAAAAGGAGAAAAATGTGATTAAAGAAAGAAAATGAAGAGTGTGATAATATTTGTTGGAGATAAGTAGGGGGGAGTTTTCTTTTTCTCCTTTCATAACCAATGCTATATTGTCACACTAACGACTTTTATAATCATGTATAATGTATTCGTTAACAACTTCCACAACTTTTTCTCCAATTAGCCCTTTATCCATCTCTTTCGTTTCTTCTACGCTATCTTTACTTACAATATACACTTTGTTCACATCTTTTCCAAATCCCTTTCCATTGGAAACATCATTCACCATAATAAAATCTGCATTCTTTTTACTTAATTTCTTTTTTGCATTTTCAACCAAATTATTCGTTTCAGCGGCAAATCCAATTACAACTTTCGGTCTATTTAAATGATGCCCAAAGGTGGATAATATATCAGGGTTTTCAACAAATTTTATATCACTAAATGAAAAACCTTCTTCTTTTTTAATTTTGTTATCAAAAACTTTTTCCGGTCGATAGTCACTCACGGCTGCATTATGCACTGCAACATCCACATCAATATGCTTCAAACATTCATCAAGCATTTCTCTTGCCGTCTGTACATTATAAACGTTTATATTTTTATGCAAATTTTGAAGCAATCCATCATTTATTACTCCTGCAATTAAATACACATCCCATTCTGCTTTTGCAAAAGCGGTTGCGATTGCAATCCCTTGTTTACCAGATGAGCGATTACCTATAAAACGAACTGGGTCAATTGGTTCGTAAGTTGGACCTGCAGTAACTAATACCTTCATAACATTTCCTTTATTTTATTCGTAAACTTTGTAATCGTTTCCTCCGAAATTTCTTTATTATCTTTTATTTTTTTTATCATTAATTTAAAATCATCTTGCTTCAATGTATCTATAATTCTTTCTATTACTTCATTAAGTTGGTTTTTATCTATATTGTCAAAAACTCCTTTGTTTAAAGACATAAAAATCGCAACTTGTTCTGCAATAGCTAAAGTGCAAAATCTATCTTGTTTCAAAATTTCTCTTATCAATTTGCCTTTATTTATGATTTTTTGTGTTTTATTATCAAGTTTTGTGGAAAATTTTGAAAACATTTCTAATTCTTCAAATTGAGAATACTCCATTTCTATTTTACCGGCCACTTGTTTTAATGCTTTGAATTGCGCTTTACTACCCACTCTTGATACAGATTTACCAATATCAATTGCTGGTAAATTGCCTTTTGAAAACAGGGCTGGTGATAAATACAATTGACCATCAGTGATTGAAATTACATTGGTTGGAATATATGCTGACATATTTTCTCCTTCAGTTTCAATAATCGGTAACGAAGTTATGGAACCACCATTAAGCAATTTTACACTTCTTTCCAATAGTCTTGCATGTAAATAGAATATATCGCCCGGAAATGCTTCTCTGCCTGGTGTTTTTTCCAATAGTAATGATATTTCCCTATAGGCCCTTGCATGTTTTGTCAAATCGTCATATACAATCAATACATCCTTTCCGTAATTACAAAAATATTCTGCCATTGAAGTGGCTGAAAATGGTGTTATACATTGCATTCCTGGAGTGCTTGCGGGACTGGCATTTACGATAATCGTGTAATCCATTGCACCATGTTTTTTAAAAATATCAATAACACGAACAATTGAATCGTCTCTTTGTCCTATGGAGCAATAAATACAAATCACATTTTTATCTTTTTGATTTAAAATGGCATCAATGGCAATTGAAGTTTTACCAGTTTGTCTGTCGCCCAAAATTAATTCTCTTTGTCCTTTTCCTATTGGAATTAAAGAGTCTATAACCTTTATACCGGTTTCAAGTGGTGTATTTACTTCGCTTCGCTCCAGTATACCTTTTGCATCTCTTTCAATTTGCAAATAATCAAAGGCATTTAACTCCAAATCATCAAGCGGTCTTCCCATTCCATCCACAACTCTTCCAATCAAACTTTCCCCCACAGTGGTCCATAAAGTGTCATTGGTTCGCCTAACTTCATCACCAACCTTTATGTCATTTGTGTTGTCAAGTATAACGATTTTCACACAATTTTTTTCAATACCAGCCACATAACCCAAATATTTATTTTTAATTACAACCTTTTCATTGTAGGAAATTCTTTCAATTCCTTTCGCCACAACTATTGAATTTTCAATCATTGTTATTTCACCAACTTCTCTTTCAATAAAATTAGTTGTAATATCATTCAACTTGCTTAAAACTTTTTCTTTAAATTCCATACTTTACTTTTATAAATAAATAAATAAACAAACAAAGAATCGCTAAATTAACTGGGTATAGCCATTTTTTTGTTATAATTGCTGCCCTTGTTCTTGGTCTAATTTTTTTAATATAAAAAACAAAAAATCCACTCAATATGATGAATAAAATATTGCTAAAAAGCAATAATAATAAATCATCAACCTTATCATAATAACCTACTGATAAATTAAGTCCAATTAATGTGTATACAGGTACTAATGAAATGCTAAGCATAAATGATGACATAAGTGTTGAAATACCAGATGTTATAGCTAATCCAGCGGAAAATCCACTTATTGATGCCAATAGAAATGTATAAACACTCAATTGTGCTTCTTCAGTAAAAACTCTAATATTACTTAAATAATATCCGTATCTATTTGTAAAGTAGAGGAAATTTCCAAATATATAGGCAGACAATATGGACAACACAATATTGATAAAAATCGCTTTTAATACATTTTTAATTTTTGATGCATCACAAGTGGCTAATAAAAAAGCATAGTTTGCCAATGGTCCAAATGCAGGAGAAATTGTGGCAGCGGCCACTAATATAGATTTATCACTCATTACAATGCTAATGCAGGCCACAATCAAAGCACATATCGTATTTAGAAAAAAATTCAAATGAACATCCATGCCACTTTTTAAGTTTTCAGAAATTTCATTGACGCTTACTCTATCCACAATTCTAAACTTATGAACATTATTTTCATTTTTTTTAGTTATTTGCGGTACCATGCTATCAACGTTGGATATAGTAATAATATATTCCAAATCCTCCTTGTTGTTTATTTCTCTACTAATTTTCAAAAGTTTTGAAAGGGAATCAACAATTAATTCTGTTGCATTATTTTCTACTATAAAACTATATTTAATCTTGTTGTTTTCATACACTGGAATGGTCCAAGATGTAACAATTTCGGGTTTTTCTCTAAACTTTTCAAGTTTTTCGTTGAATTCCTGCGAAATAATTGTTTCTATAATTCTGTATGACATAAAGAATATGATAGAAAAAAATATTTATAAATCAAATTATCTTTTTTATCCATATGCTAATAATCTATTTAATTTTATATTTATTTTTATTTTTTTCACAATTATACTCCTATATTGTTAATATTATTTATATTATACATCATAAGTGTAAAGTATGGAAGTATATAAAAAAAAATAAATATTAATTATTATAATTGTTTTTTGTTTTTATTTCAAATTTACATCATTATATATTATTATATAAATATACACAAATACATTTAATTACATATACAATATACATAGTAAAGCACTATGTAATCACCATCCTCCCCCCGAAGGAGGATGATTACATAGTGCTTCACAATACAAATTCACAATATAGTTTCACTATATAGTTTTACAATACAAATTCACAATACAAATTCATAACATATCTTTACAACCTATTTATTTATTTATTAAATAACATATTTAATTTATTGAATAAAGGTTATTATATAATTATAATTATTGTTTTTATCACCCAGTTAAATATGTTTTTTCAATTAATTATTTATATGTTTATGTTGTTGTTGATAATCAGTATATATCTTATTATATAATAATTATTAAATATATCATATATCTTTTAATTTATCTTTTTAATTTATCTAATATTATATAAATTAAAGAATGTAAAAAAGATTAAATAATAAAAAAATAAAAGACAAACAATCTAATTCGATTTTCCAAAAAAACTTATTCCCAACAATAAATCTATTGCCCTTGCCAATTGATAATCCTTATTATACATGCTTTCGTTACCAGTTTTTAATTGTTTTTCTAATTCCTTTTTCACTAACTCATTATCTTTTTCACTTGCTAAATGTCCCTTCAAAGAAGATTCTTTTCTTGTCCATTTATCAACATTGATTTCCTCCAATTTTGCCAATTTTACTTCAATATCTGGTGTAATTCCCGTTGCTTGTATAGATACATCATTTGGAGTGTAGTATTTTGCTATCGTAAGTTTAATTGCGCTTCCATTATTCAAAGGAATTACACTCTGCACTGATCCTTTACCAAATGATTTTGTTCCTATAATTATTGCCCTTTTATTATCTTGTAATGCACCAGCCACAATTTCACTTGCCGAAGCAGATCCTTCATTTATTAATACTGCCATCGGTACATTTGGAATTAACTCTTCATTTTTAATATCTTTGTATTCTTTTATTAGACCTCCATTTTTTCCTTTTATACTAACAATTTTTTGTCCTTTATTTAAGAATAAATCAGATATTGAATTTGCGGTATCTAACAAACCACCAGGATTATTCCTTAAATCAAGCACTAACCCTTTTAAATTACTTTTTCCAATTTCCGTTTCAATTTTTTTAAACTCTTTCAAAAATTCACTTTGGGTTAGAGCTGTAAAACTTGAAATTCTCATATAGGCAATTTTCCCCTCCATTCTTGCTTTTACAGATTTTGTTTTAATCAAATCTCTTTTTATTTTTATTTCCAAAGGTTCTTGTTCACCTTTTCTCAAAATAATCAATTTAACTTCACCTCTGTCTTTTGCATCT
This sequence comes from Rickettsiales bacterium, assembly GCA_031289855.1. Lineage (GTDB taxonomy): Bacteria > Pseudomonadota > Alphaproteobacteria > Rickettsiales > UBA1997 > JAIRSX01. Next base: position 18,945 of record JAITOR010000004.1, on the reverse strand, counting down.
TTCCCTCTCATCATTTTTACACATTCCAACAGACTTAATCCCACAACACTTTTATCGTTAATTTCGCTAATATAATCTCCCGCCTTAACGCCCGCCTTGAATGCTGGTGTATCATCGATTGGAGATACAACTTTAACCATTTGGTTATCCATCATAACTTCAATTCCAAGGCCACTAAATTCACCATCAGTATCACTTTTAAGTTGTTCATATTCATCTTTTGTAAAATATGCGGAATGGGGGTCCAGTGATGACAACATACCGTTCAATGAAGCATCAAAAAATTTTTGCTCTTCAATTTCTTCCACATAATTTCCTTTTACTAATTTTGCAATTTCTCCATAAACGAATGCATAATCTTGTTTTATGGGTTGAGATAAACAATTTGAAGCAACAACGACCAAAAATAGTGACAAAAACTTTTTATTCATATTTAACTCATCCAAGTATTGACTGGTTTTCTTGGACCGCAAGGGCCATCATCAGTTGAAACACACGGGCTTTTAACCTCAATTATTCTATTTGCGGTGCAGGACTGAAATATAACAAAAACTAACAAAAAAAGTAAATATTTTCTCATATTTTTATTGTATATGGTTGTTTTAAAAAATCAAATAAAAAAGCATTAAATATCAAAAGTTAATTTTATCAAAATAAGGTGATATTTATCACCTTATTTGACATCGATTTTTGTGTATTTTTTTGAATGTAAAAACTATCTATCTATTGTTTGTTCTAATGTATTGGCATCCACAGCACCAGGTATTAATTCACCCTCACTATTAAATACTATGAAACTAGGAGTTCCGTTTACATTAACTTTACTAGCGTTATCTCTTGCTTCTGAAATTAGCTCATTAATGGCTGATTTATCCTTTTCTAATAATTTTTCAACATCAGCATAATTTAAACCTGCTTTTTCCACAGCACTTTTAATTAAAGCACTTGATTGACCTTGTTGATCCACCATTATTCCTTCATAGTATGCTTCAAATTTAGCAGGATAGTTCTTAGAAATCGCTAAACCAATTTCAGTCGCTTTTCTTGCTGAATCATGAATTACTAATGGTTTTAAAATTAACTTGATATCTTTTCTTTTGGCAAGCAATTCTTTTGTATTTTTTGCTGCCATTCTGCAATAAGGACAATCATAATCAAAAAATTCAACTATAACTTTTTTACCTTTCGCATTAATTACACCTTGTCCTTTTGATTTTAACAATTCATCTTTGTATTTCTTAATATTTTCTTTTGCTGCTGATATTTGTTGTCCCTGTTGATCGTCTTGCATTTTTCTTACATAATTGTTTACTGAATCAAGAATTACTTGTGGATTATCATTTACCCAAGAAGCAAGATCTCCTTGTCCGCCTCTATTAGAGGATTTCGAAATACAATTTGTTACAAGTATCACAACATTTAAAACTATTGATACCACCAATAAAGCATATGCAATTTGCAATGCAGTAGAATTTTTTATTTCATCTTTAAAAGACATTTAATATACCAATTTTATTATAACTATTTTTCATAGTATTATTAAATATTTATTTGTCAATACATATTTATTAAAAATGATATAAAAATAAATTTGACATGTTATTAATAACAATATACAATTTATTTGTTAATAGTACGCGGGTTGGAGCAGTTTGGTAGCTCGTCAGGCTCATAACCTGAAGGTCGTTGGTTCAAATCCATCACCCGCAACCATTTCTTTTTTGTAAAAATCCAAAAACATTTTAAATGCTATCGCCCTATGACTTATTTTGTTTTTTATCTCGTTTGGTATTTCAGCAAAAGTTTTATCCATTCCATCCATTTTAAATACTGGATCATAACCAAAATTATTGTCACCTTTTGCAGGATAAATAAACTCTCCTGGACACTTTCCTTCAAAACATTTTTCTGTTATTTTGTCGTTTTTTTTATATATAAATGAAATGCAAGTCGTAAAATGTGCCTTATTATCTGTTTTCATTTTGTTTAAAATTTCAAAACATTTTTCATATCCACCTACGGCCTTTTCAAATCTTGAAGAAAATAAACCCGGAAAATTATTCAAACTGTCAATGCAAAATCCACTATCATCTGCTAATGTTGGCAATCCAGTTTTTTCAAACCCAAATTTTGCTTTAATCAATGAATTTTCTTGAAATGTTTTACCATCTTCAATCGGTTCTCCTATTTTTAAATCATTCAAACTTCTAATTTCTACATTAAACTCGCTCAATAAAGCGGTAAGTTCTTTAATTTTATTTGCATTGTTAGATGCTAAAAGTATTATCTTCATATGGTATGATTATATAAAATAAAATGCATTATGTCAAAATAAAATTTATTGACAAATGATATATGAAATGTGTATAATTAGTTTATATGTTATTTAATAAATTTTTGCTTTTTGTGTTTATTGTAATAAATGTTGCAAGAGCAGAACAAGTGCATTCTAAAGAAGATTTTGCTCTTTGGTTGGAAAGTTTTAAAAAATATGCTTTAACACAAAAAATTACACAAAACACATTAGATATCGCAATGCAAGATGTAAAGTTTAATGAAAAAATAATTGCACTTGATAGAAAGCAACCAGAACATAAAAAAACATTTTGGGATTATTATAAGGATGCAATCAAAAAAAGTAGGGTAGAAGGTGGCAAATTGCAAATTAAAAAATATAGTAAAATTTTAAAAAAAGTTAGTGATAAATACGATGTTTCTATGTATGTAATTGTTGCATTTTGGGATTTGGAGACAAGTTTTGGACGAAATATGGGGCAAGTTGAAATAATACCAGCATTAGCAAACATGGCATACGATAATAGACGAAGAACATTTTTTACACAAGAATTAATAAATGCTCTAAAAATAGTGCAAAAAAAACAGGTTGATATTAAAAAATTTAAAGGTTCATGGGCAGGAGCTTTTGGCAATTTTCAATTTATGCCATCAACTTTTTTAGCTTATGCGGTTGATGGAGATGGTGATGGCAAAATTGATCTTTACAATAACACAACAGATGCCATATATAGTGCAGGTAACTTTTTGTCAAAAATGGGTTGGCATGGAAAATATAGGTGGGGGCGACCTATAACTTTTGATAGAAATAGGCAGGAAATATGGGACATCGTTCAATCAAAGGAATGGTATGACATGAATATATTTATTGATATGGGAATTAAAAGTTATGGTGGAAAAATAATGAAAAAAAGTAAAATAAAGATACCAGCAAGATTGCTTGCGCCAATGGGTAAGGATGGGCCTGTTTTTATGGTGTATGAAAATTTTAAAGCAATTTTGAAGTGGAATAATAGTGCAAGTTACGCCTTAAATGTAGGACTTTTGAGTGATGCTTATTTATATAATGAAGTATTAAAAATGGAATAATTTATATACTATTTTTAATAAATAACATATCTTGCCATGCATCTTTTTTTTTAACACTCACTCTCAACAAATAGGATGGATGAAATATGGCGATTGTTTTTATTGGTCTTGTTATATATTGATTTTTATATTCAAAAACTTGTTTTCTTGCACTTGTGATTGATAAATTGCTATCAATTATATTACTAAATGCTGTCGCTCCGACACAAATTATTATCTTTGGTTGCTTTAATGCAATGTGTTTTTCAATAAATGGACGACATATTGCAATTTCTTCTTTTGTTGGAGTTCTATTGCCTGGTGGTCGCCAAAATAATGTGTTTGCAATATATAATTTGCTCCTTTCATAGCCTATTGATTTAAACATTTCCATCAATAATTTCCCGCTTTCACCACAAAATGGAATGCCTCGCTCATCTTCATCAGCACCAGGTGCTTCACCTATTAACATTACTTTTGATTCAACATTTCCATCAGCAAATACAACATTTTTTGCTAATTTTTCAATGTCAAGTTGATTAAAATTTTCAATCTTTTCTCTTAATTCATTTAATGTATTGCAATCATCAGCTAATTTTCTCGCATATATAATTTTTTTATTGACATCATTAATTGGTTTTTCAACTATTTTATTTTCATTTTTTGTCCCCTTTTCCTCAATAATTTTTATATTTATTGGCTCCAAAACATCCTTCTTTTCAAAATGACAAAATGGTACTTGTTCAATGATATCATAAATACCATTATCTAAATACCATTTCATTAGTATATTTTTATCCATTTATACAGATTTTACTATATTTTCAAAAACTTTTGGTTCTCTAACCGCCAAATCTGCAAGTATTTTTCTGTCAATAAGTATATTTTTGTCCTTCAATTTCTTTAAGAATGTAGAATAAACAAGGCCATATTGTCTTACAGCAGCATTAATTCTTTGAATCCATAATGCTCGTAAATCTCGTTTTTTAACTTTTCTATCTCTTGTGGCATAATGCAATGCCTTTTCAACTCTTTCTATTGCAATAGAGAAGCAGTTTTTTGCTCGTCCTCTAAAACCTTTTGCCCTATCCAAAACTCGTTTTCGCCTATTTCTTGATGCGACCCTGTTAGTTGCTCTTGTCATAAAATATACCCCATTTATTTTAATTGAATAATAGAAAGTTAAATTAAAAAAGCAAATAAATATTATTTCTTAAATTTTTCTATAAATTCTTTTACAAATTCTTCATATCTTTCATCTTCAATTGCCTTTCTAATATCTTTCATTAAGTCTTGATAATACATAATGTTATGTTCCGTTAATAACATTGCTCCCAATGTTTCATTGGCCTTAAACAAATGATTTAAATATCCTCTTGAATGTTGCTTGCAGGCACGACAATTGCAGTTTTCATCCAGTGGCCGTTCATCATATATGTGTTTTGCATTTTTGATATTTATAATTCCATTCCTTGTAATGGCCTGTCCGTTCCTTGCATTCCTACAAGGCAATACACAATCAAATTGATCAACACCCCTCAATACACTACCCGCGATATCAATTGGTTTGCCCACCCCCATCAAATATCGAGGTTTATTCCACTCCATTAAAGGAGTTAAGTAATCCAATACACCAAACATCAATTCCCAACCATCATTTATTGATAAATCACCACCTATTGCATATCCATCAAATCCAATTTCGGTAAGTTCAGTAATGGATTTTTCTCTCAAATCTCGTTCAGATCCACCTTGTACTATTCCATATAATCCGTAACCATCTCGTTTTATAAATGCATCCTTGCTTCGCCTTGCCCATCGTAAACTTCGTTCCATAGCTCTTTTCGTATATTTATAATCCGCAGGCTGTCTTACACATTCATCGAGTGCCATTGTAATATCAGTATCCAACTTGTGTTGTATTTGCATTGAAAATTCGGGGGTTAAATTGTATTTTTTACCGCTCAAATGACATCTAAAAATTACACCATCTTCCGTAATTTTATTCAAACTTGATAGGGACATTGCCTGAAAACCTCCGCAATCGGTTAAAATTGGCCTGTTCCAATTCATAAATTTATGTAGCCCTCCTAATTTTTCAATAATATTATATCTATCTTGCAACATTAAATGGTAGGTATTACATAGCATTATTTCTGCCCCTGTGCTTCGCAATTCATCAAAATGCATAGCCTTCATGGCAGCAACGGTTCCTACGGGCATAAAACATGGTGTGTGTATATCTCCATGGGCAGTATGTAAAATTCCAAGTCTAGCATCACCATTACCTTTGCATTTATCTTTTATAATTTCCAAATTAAATTTCATAATACACTAAATGTCCTCACCAATCATTCCATTTTTTTGCATTTGCCACATTTTTTTAAATATGCCATCTTCTTTTTTTAACAAAACATCCTTTGTATCATATTCTATAACTCTTCCATTCTGTAACACCAATATTTTATCCACATCGTTCAATGTTGAAAGTCTGTGAGCCACAATAAAACAAGTCTTATCTTTCATTAACATTTTTAATGCCTGTTGAATGCAATTTTCGGTAATGCTATCAAGTGCAGATGTGGCTTCGTCCAAAATTAAAACTGAACTATTCTTTAAAAATGCCCTTGCAATTGCAATTCTTTGTTTTTGACCACCTGACAATTTCACACCTCTCTCACCAACCAAAGTCTCAAATCCATTTTCCAATTCTTGTATAAAATCATAGCAATATGCTTTTTTACAGGCTTCTATAAGTTGCATATTTGTGGCTCTTACATCCCCATAGATAATATTTTCCCTAATTGTTCTATGAAAAAGTATAGGCTCTTGCGGAATATATGATATATTTTTTCTTAAACTTGTTTGGGTAAAATCATTTTTAATATTATTTCCATTTATCAAAATATCACCATCTTTTACATCATAAAATCGCATTAAAATATTAACGAATGTGCTTTTTCCACTGCCTGTATGTCCCACAACACCTATTTTTTCACCACCATTCACCACAAGGTCAAATTTGTCAAACACAAGCGGTAAATTATCCTTATATCTAAAAGTAACATTTTTAAACTCTATCTCTGGATTTTCCTTCAAAATTATATCTTTTGCATTTTCACTATTGTTAATCGATGGAGCATTTTCCAACACCTCTAATGATGACTTAATTTTACCAAAAAAATCAGCACATTTAACTATAAGTTCGGACAATCTTCTTATCCACCAGAGAATGGTTATAAAATATCCCTCTAAAAACACAAAATCACCAATATTTATTTTTTCATCATTATAATCTTTTACAAGCACTATCAATATTATCAATTGCATTGCAATTGTTAAAACAAAATTAAATAGCCCTCGCCAAGCCTCCATCACATAAATTTCGTTTTGCTTGACTTCTAATTCCGTTATACTTTTTTTCACATTTCCTTTTTCAAAAACCTCTTTAACAAAAATTTTTGTATTCAAAATGTTGGAAAAAGAATCTATAATTCTACCTGATAAATCATTATCCAAATCACTTATTATGACTTTTTTCTTTAATAATTTTTTATAGAAACCTACCATTATAAAACAAAATATAAGAAGAAATACAAATAAATAAATTGATAATTTGTAATTATATTTTATTGAAATCAAACTTCCAACAATTATCATAATGACAATAACTCCCGCTTGCATTGCGGATTCAACGAATTGTTTTATATTGCTTGAAAGTCTAGCAATCTTTGCCCCCAAAGTTCCCGCAATATTATCATTAAAAAAACTCACAGAATTTTTTAGTAATTTTTCATAATAATAATTGATAACATAATAAGGCATAGAAGTTAAAACCTTATATTGAATAGGTTTTGTAAATATACTAATAAGCACTGATATTCTACAAGAAAGCACATAAAAAAACAAAATCCAAAACCCTTTATCCCAAGTTAAAGTATGATCTGTTATTTTATTTAAAAGATCGCCCCACAAATAACGAGTTGCAAAAAGTTCAATATTTTCGATTATACAAAAATTTACGATAAAAATTATTATAATTGCCCATTTGTATTTTTTAAGTATTGGAGATAGAGACTTTAAAACATTAACTTCATTTATTTTTTGTGTATTTTTTTCCATATTTAATTCGACTAATATATATTCATTATTTCAAATAATATTAATAAATAAAAAAAAAGTCAAATTTATTATGGAGGATTAAATGATATTAGATTGTGATGGATTGGTATTGTTTTTTAATAATTGAGCCTTATCCCAAAACTAACTTCGTTGCCTTAATTCTAATCAAAAGTTATGGTGATTACACGAAGTATTTTTACCAATCCAAATTCTGCTATCTTTTATAATTTTTCTCCATAATTTAAATTTTACTTTTATATTTTTTTTAATATTCTTTCATTAAATTATGTTAAAAAAAATTGTTCACATTTCTTTTTATTTGTTTATTGCAGGTATTATTACCTTTTCTGTGGCAATATTATACTTTACAAAACAATTGCCAAATCACAAAAATTTAAAACAATATGAACCAGATTTATCCACAAGATTGTATAGTAATGATGGAAAATTTTTAAAAGAATATTCAAAAGAAAAACGAATTTTTATGCCAATAGAACAAATTCCACCACTTATAAAAAATGCCTTTATTTCGGCGGAGGATGCCAGTTTTTATGAAAATTCTGGAATTTCTCTCAAAAGCATTGCAAATGCTGCATTTCAATCAGCAATGGCTATTTTTAGAAATGAAGGTAGGGTGAGAGGAGCTTCAACCATTACTCAACAGGTGGCAAAAAATTTTTTACTTTCAAGTGAACGAACCATAACAAGAAAAATAAAGGAAATTTTAATTGCAATCAGACTAACACAAGAATTTGAAAAGGATAAAATTTTAGAATTATATTTAAATCAAATATTTTTTGGAAATCATAGTTATGGTATTGCCACTGCAGCTTTGAATTATTTTAATAAATCTCTTGATGAAATTAGTATTAGTGAAGCCGCTTTATTGGCATCTTTACCAAAAGCCCCTTCCCAATTAGATCCTACAAAAGGCACAGATGGTGTTGTTGAACGACGAAATTGGGTTATTGAGAGGTTATTTGAAAATCATTATATAACGGAAACAGAAATGGAAAAAGCAAAAGTAGATCCAATTATTTTGAAAAAAAAAGATATAAAATATGTTGCAAATGGTGAATTTTTTAGTGAAGAGACTAGAAAACAATTGGCAAAATTGTATGGTGAAAATGGTGTTGAAAGGGATGGAAATATTGTGGAAACTACGATAAATCCTGAACTACAAGCATTGGCAGATAAATACTTAAAACAAGGAATTGAAGAATATGATTTAAGGCATGGTTTTAGGGGCGCAATTAGCAATCTTTCTGGTGAAATTGATTTTGATAATAGATGGGGAGATTTGATAAATGATTTTAAAATAGAACAAAAATTTAAAAATGAATGGCAAAAGGCAATTGTTTTGAATATTGATGATGAACAAGGGAGCATTTTAATTGGACTAAAAAAGGTTGACAACGTTGAAGGGCAAAATTTGGAAAATGATGTGTTTGTAAAATTATCAAAAGATGATAAATTATTGATTATGGGTTATATACCATTGGAAAATACATTGTGGGCGAAAAAATATATTGATGTAAATAAAATAGGTCCTGACATTAAACAAATAACAGATTTGGGGCTAAAAAGAGGTGATGTAATTGTGGTAGAAAAAGTTGCTTTGGCAAATGAATATGCTTTAAGACAAATACCCAATATAAACGGAGGATTACTAGCCATGAATCCATATAATGGAAATGTGGTGGCTATGATGGGTGGCTATATAGACAGCAATATGGATTTTAACAGAACCACACAAGCGGAAAGACAACCAGGTTCCACAATGAAACCTTTTACATATTTGGCGGCACTTGAAAATGGTTTTACACCAGCAAGTATTATAATTGATGAGGAAATTGAATTATCACAAGGTGATGATAAACCAGCATATAAACCTAAAAATAATGAAGGAGAAGGTATGTATTATGGTCCGACTACATTGAGAGTTGGACTTGAAAAATCAAGAAATGTAACAACTGTTAGATTGGCTAGTGAAGTTGGATTAGGGAAAATTGTATCCATAATAAAAAAGTTTGGAATATCTGATAAACCAAGATTTGATTTTTCTTTAGTGCTTGGATCTACCGAAAGCACATTATTAAAAATGGTAAAAGCATACGGCATGATAGCAAATGGTGGCAAAAGAATTACACAAAATTTTATTGAAAAGATACAGGATAGGAATGGAAAAATAATTTATAAAGCAGATACGAGAGAATGTAAAAATTGCTTGGTGGATGTAAAACTTCCTTTTAACGAAATAATTGTGCCAGAGTTGGATGATGACAAAGAAGAAATTACTGATGATGCCTCCGCTTATCAATTAACGAATATGCTTGTGGGTGTAGTTAGAAGAGGAACGGCTTGGAGAGCAAAAGCCATTTCAAATGCTCCAATTGCCGCAAAAACTGGCACCACAAATGATGGAAAGGATGCATGGTTTGTGGGATATTCTCCTGATTTGGTGGTGGGCGTGTATCTTGGTTTTGATAAACCAGAAGCATTGGGTGCAAATGAATTTGGTTCAAATGTTGCCGGTCCAATTTTTACTAATTTTATGAAAGATGCTTTGCAATATTATCACTCTAATATTTTTAAAGTTCCGGAGACTATAAAATTATTGCAAATTGATGCCACAACCGGTTATTATCCTACTCCACAATCAAAAGATACAGATATAGTAACGGAAGCCTTTAAATTAAATGATAATCCTAAAAAATTAGAGGAAGATTCAACCGATAAAATGCTTGATGAATTAGAAGAAATGAATATGGAAAATGAAATGATGAAAACACCAGAAATTATAATAAATGATGGGGCAAAAAAAAGCAGAATAAGTGATGATGAAGTGCTGGAAATTGATAATGATGAAGATTTTGATATTATATTTGGGGAAGAATAATTTTAGCGGTGGGACAAACAAATTTTCTAATAAAACTCACAACTAATTTAGTTCCTTCATCATGCGAAGTGTATGGAGGGCTATTTGGATTATACATTGAATCAGTGTAATCTTCCATTAAAAGGGTCTTATAATCTCGCTCCAACATACTATAAATACCAAAATTTCTGCCTAAAATACACATATTAGTATGAACTCCACAAAATAAAACTAATTCTATTTTTTTCAATTTTAAATAACTTCTAATTTCCTTTCCATTGTCAGCAATAATATCTTTTTCATCATCAATAATTATAGATGGATGTTGTTGTTGCCAAACGTTATCATTAACAATTTCAGTTTTTTTGTTATTTGAATCAGAGCCGCCATCGGTATCATCTATTGGCAATGATTTTTTGTTAATTTGCCAAACAATTTTATTATCATTGTAATTATTCAAATTTTGTGATGCTCTCAGTCTTGCTTGATTATTTGCATAATATTTTTTGCAACAATCACTTGGTGAGTGAATAATAAGAACATTTTGTTTTCTCAAAAAATTTGCCAAATCATTTATTTTTAGTGCTAGATTGCCAGTTCTTAAAGTTGCCCCATTAGACCAATGCTTATCCCACATGTCACAAATTAATAGGGCAGTTTTTTCTGTTGGTATTTTTTTGAACACATCACTCCTATCCCAATAGCCACAACCATTCTCATCATCCTTCAATTGCTCCACCGATAATTGTAAATTTATCATATTTTGCGAATTATGCTCTTTGTTAAAAAATGACAAATTGTTTGGAACAAAAGTTTTAAGATTTTGTGGCAATGGTGTAGTATTTTGAATAACCTTTTGGATAGATTTTTTATGGGAATACTTTTCTCGAAAATGTTTTTTATTTTTCTTTTTTGGAATGAACCAACAACAAATATTTATCAATATCTTATTCATATATTTCTCCAATTATAGGTTGGAAAAACGAATGGCAAGTTTACCAATTTCAAAAAAGCAGGTAAGAAGATTGTTTTTTTCAAATGGGCGAATAAGGATGTTATCTTTTTTAAAGAAATGGCATGCGAGATTACTCTCTCTCTCTCTCTCTCTCTCTGGGCTGGCGAAGTTCAAATTCATACAATAAGTAATTGTTTAATAAAAACTATGTTATATGAAAAAAATAAAAAGTAAAGCAAAAAGTAAGATGAAAATAAAAATAATCAATGTATTAATTAAAATAACATTTCATTTATACATAATAATATATAATGATATTATTGCCATAATTATATTACATTACACGCTTAACATTAAGCAAGAAAGAGTGTCTTTGGCAAAATTTATAGAGAGAGAAGTCCATTTTACGAATTTAAAAAAACGATGATTATTTCTACTCTCTTATTTTAATGTGCAATTCTTTTAATTGTTGTTCCGTAATATCGCTTGGGGCAGACATAAGCAAATCCTCACCTTTACCTGTTGTTGGAAAAGCATTCACCTCTCTCAAATTAGTTTCATCACATAACAACATCACGATTCTTTCAATACCTGGAGCGCAACCAGCATGTGGAGGAGCACCAAATTTAAAGGCACTAAGCATACCACCAAATTTTGTATCCACGACTTCTTTTGAATATCCTACCATTTCAAAGGCTTTATACATAACTTCTGGTTTGGTATTTCTAACTGCACCACTCGTTAATTCATATCCATTGCAGGCTAAATCGTATTGGCAAGACAAAATACCATAAGGATCCTTTGTATTTATCAAGGCATCCAATCCACCATTTGGCATTGAAAATGGGTTATGGGCAAAGTCAATTTTACTAGTTTCTTCATTTTGTTCGAAAAAAGGAAAATCAATAATCCAACAAAATTTATATTCATTGGAGTCAATCAATCCCAATTCTTGTCCTATTTTTGTTCTAACTTTACCACCTAATTTTGCGGCTTCTTTTTCTGTGGAGCATGAAAAAAATACACTATCACCATTTTTTAGCCCAGACAATTTTTTCAATTTTTCTAACCTGTCGGAATCCAAAAATTTTGCCACAGGCCCCTTTGCTTCACCTTCATTTGTAAAATTTATGTAGCCAAGACCCTTTGCACCTTCGCTAATTGCAAAGTCAGTCATTTTATCAAAAAAACTTCGCGATTTATCTATAGAATTTGGTGCAGGTATCGCACGAACAACTATTTTATTATCAACCTCTATTGCCTTTGCAAATACAGCAAAATTTGACCCCCTAAATACTTCTGTTACATCTGACATTTCAATGGGATTTCGTAAATCTGGTTTATCAGTACCATACTTTAATATCGCATCTTTATGTGTTATTCGTGGAAATGGGCTATTTATTTTTTTATCTGGTCGAATTTCTCTAAAAGTATTGTAAATTACAGGCTCCACAACATTCCACACATCTTCTTGTTCTACAAATGACATTTCAATATCCAATTGATAAAAAGACAATAATCTATCGGCCCTTGGATCTTCATCTCTAAAACAAGGAGCAACTTGAAAATACTTATCAAAACCACTCACCATTAGCAATTGTTTAAATTGTTGTGGTGCCTGTGGAAGTGCATAGAATTTACCTTTATGAATACGACTTGGCACCAAGAAATCTCTTGCTCCCTCCGGTGAAGATGAAGTTAAAATTGGGGTTTGAAATTCATGAAAACCTTGTTTTATCATTTCGCTTCTTAATTTTTGTATTACGTTGTCTCGCAAATGTATATGGTGATGCATTTTTTTTGTTCGTAGATCCAAAAATCTATATTTTAATCTTAAATCTTCTGGATAATTTTGGGTTTCATCTGCCACTTGAAAAGGTAATGGATCAGATTGGCTTTCAATTATTAAATTATTCAATCCAATTTCAATTTCCCCAGTTACAAGATTAGGATTTATCGCCTCTTTGCCTCGTGCAATGACTCTTCCTTCAATCAAAATTACACTTTCATCACTTATGCCAGATGCTATTTCTACTAAATTTTTGTCTTTTTCTACATCAATCACACACTGAGTAATTCCATAATTATCTCTCAAATCAATAAATAACAAACTTCCATGATCACGGATTGAATGCACCCAACCAGCCAATTTGACTTGTTTTCCTACATCAGTTGCCTTTAAATCATTGCAAGTGTGCGTTCTGTATTTAGACATAAAACTCCTAAAATTACAATCCGTAAGGAAGAAAAGATTTAATTATCAATGCTGCATCGCCTTTAAACATATAATCAGCCTTTCTATTTGCTCTAATTTGTCTATTACTGTGCCTTGCCATACAATGCCTTTTGCCAGAATTTTTAATTTTAATTAGACCAGTTCCAGTCATTTTAAATCGTTTTTTACAACTACTATTTGTTTTTAATTTTCCCATATAAAATTTATTTACATTAACTAATTTTTATAATATAACATATTTTTAAAAAGTAAAATTAAATTTGTTTTAACATTGTAGTTATTTTTAAATTGACAAATATAAAGTTATATTTATGATGCTACCATGGAATATATTTTATGTAATGTCTAAAAAAAAGAAAAAATTTAATGTCAAAAAGGATTTTTATGGCAATGATGTCGCATTTTTTGTGGCAAATAAAAAGAAAAAAAAACACAAATATATAAATTTTGAAAACGAAAATAATAATTTTTATAGTGAAGATAGAGAACATGTCAATTATAGTTCCCAATCACAAGAAAAGCGACAAGAGTTTGTTCCTTTTAGAAAGAAAAAAAAGAAAGATACTTATAATAATGGCGAACCACAGGATTTCAATTACGAGTCAAGACAGGAAAATTATAGACCTTTTAAAAAGAAAAAATATAGACAAAATTATAATGAACAAAATTATAATGAAGAGCAACAAGATTTTAATTATGAACCGAGGCAGGAAAATTACGGGCAATTTAAGAAGAAAAAACATAAACAAAACAATGATGGGAAACAGCCATTTTTTAAAAAAAACAAAAAACCACAAAAACAACCACAACCACAACAAAAACAACCACAACAATCGCAATTTAAAAAAGAAAATCCACAACAACAAAAAACACAAAATGTGGAAAAAGAATATTTGCAGGAATACAGAAAACTTTCCACCATTGAAAAATTAAAATATAGTCTTACGAAAAATATATTTGGTGCCACTCCAAAAACATTTATTGATGGTGTAAAAATTAGCTTTTTGGGTGCCGCAAAGTGTGTAACGGGTTCAAAGTACTTATTAGAAACTGGAAAATCAAAAATTTTGATTGATTGCGGGCTCTTTCAAGGTGCTTATGATTTGCGAAGAAGAAATTGGAATGAATTGCCAATCAGTGCAAGAAATGTGGATGCAATAATTTTGACCCATGCACATTTAGACCATAGCGGTTATATTCCCTTGCTTGTAAAAGATGGTTTTAAAGGTAAAATTTATTGTACAGATGCAACTTTTGATGTGGCAAAATTAATTTTGAGTGATACCGGATTTTTGCAGGAAGAAGAAGCGAGATATGCGAATAAAAAAGGATTTTCAAAACATATTTTTCCTAAAGCATTATACACACAAAAAGATGCAACAAAAAGCTACACAAGTTTTCAAACAATACCATTTCACAAGGACATTAAAATTGATGATGAATTTACTTTTTCGCTTACAAAGGCAGGTCATATTATAGGTGCAGGAAGCGTATTGGTAAAGACAAAAAATGGTAAAAAAATACTATTTTCTGGTGATTTAGGCAGAGAAGATTCTCCTATTGTGGCAAAAATAGAAAATGCTCCACAGGCTGATTATGTATTGATTGAAACCACTTATGGAAACAGATTACATGAGGAAAATAAAATAGAAGATTATTTGAAAGATATTATAAACAAAACTGCCGCAAAGGGTGGAAAAGTCATAATTCCTGCATTTGCAGTAGGTAGAAGTCAAAAAGTACTTTATTATATTTCAAAACTTAAAAAAGAAGGTAAAATTCCTAATTTAGCTATATTTTTAGATAGTCCAATGTCAATTAAAGTAACCGCAATGGCAGAACATTATTCACAAGAAGGTAAATTGTCAAAAGAGCAATATAAAGAATTGTATAAAAATGTTAAAATGTGTGTAACAAAAGTTGATAGTAAAAAAATTTTTGACTATTCTGCGCCAGCAATTATCATATCTGCAAGTGGAATGCTTGCTGGAGGACGAGTTTTACATCATGTGGCAAATTATGGGCCGATGCCAAATTGCACTATTTTAATGATTGGTTATCAAGCAGAAGGAACGAGGGGTAGAGATTTACAAGATGGAAAAAAAGAATTAAAAATACATGGTGAAGTTATACCAATAAGGGCAAAAATTGAAACCATTGGAAATATGAGTGATCATGCGGATCAACGAGAATTGATTGATTGGTTGAGAACTATGCCAAAAAAACCAACAAAAGTTTATGCAATTCATGGAGAAATTGAACAATCCACAACTTTTGCTGAAAAAATAAAAGAAGAATTGGGATGGGAAGCGGAAGTGCCTGAATATTTAGAAAGCGATAAATTGTAAAAATTAAAATTTCCATCCATATATAATGCCACCTATAACTTTATAAGGCACTCCTTCTTTTACAATTTCGCTATTCGCTATTTGTTTTATATATTTGCTATAAAATAGCATAAAATTTATAGAATGTTCCTTATCAATTTCATATATCATACCACTTCCAATGGCTATATTTTTAAAAGTTTTAATATCTTCCCCATAATAAAAATTATTATGCTTTTTGTCAGTATAATTTGTTGATAAAGATAAAAATGTCTTAAATTTTTCGGCAAATTTTATATGATATCCAAAACTAAAATTAATTTCACTACCATCTTCATAATCAAATCTTTGTTTGTAATGGCTTGACAACATAAAATTGTATGGTAATAAAATTATTAAAGCAGTATTATAATTGAAACCACCATTTATTTGTTGTTTACCACCGGATAAAGATTCGTTGTTAAAATTATAATATACACCAACGGAACCAAATATATTTTTATAAATTGGAATATTGACACCAATGCCTTTCATCAAGGATATATAGAATAACATATAATTCATTTCAAACATTGGAATTGGTAAAATTTTTTGTTTTTTTGATAATTCTTTTTTTGGCAATGTCATCAGGCCAAGTCCATAACTTCCTTTCAATTTTCCCGCTTTTTCTTCCGCAAATAAAAAAGAAATTGACAATAAAAAGATAAGTGAAATTTTTAACATATTTACTTCACAATCTCATATTCAACATCTTTTTTACTTTTTATAACCTTCATGTATCCATATCTTCCCATTAAATCTGTGCCGTTAACATAAAAAACATTATTTGGTGTATTGGGGTTTTTTAATGTATAGCCCATTATTTTTAAAACCATTTCTCCAATTTCATAATGTGTGACGTTTCTTTTTTTTACAAAATCTCTTTCAACATCACTATCATTAACATTGGTATAAAAAAACATTGGAACTTCACTCACTTCTTTTTCCAAAATTCCATGTCCGCTTTTACCTTCTAATTGTCCACTAAGTTCTCCGTGATCGCTTGTTATAAATAAATAAAAAGGTTTTTTACTTTTTTTAAAATATTCGATCATACCATTTAAAATATAGTCATTATACAACATATTGTTGTCATAATTTATATATTCACTTTGTTTTTCGTTAAATTTGTAGTCATTTTTTGTAAATTTTGCAAATTCTTTTTCTTTGTGCGAATAATTGGTCCAATATGGTGCATGCATGCTTCGTTGATGTAAAACAATTAAATTTTTACCATTTTCAATGTCATATCTTTTTAAAATATCAATCAACCCTTCATCTCCAATTGTTTCGAAAATTTTCTTTTCATCAAATTTTGTTATTGCCACATCGGTATATTGTATCCCAACATTTGCCAATATACCTTTCGTTTGGGCTGAAATTAAATATGTTTTATACTCCTGTTCCTTTGCCAAACGAAATATGTTGAAATCTTGTTTAATTTGTATGCTATAATTTTGTGGCTCTTTTTGCATATTAAAAAAACTTGATAAAGAAGTGGACGTGGTTACGGCGCTGGCAATTCCTTTTTTATATTTAAAATTTTTATCAGTTTTAGCTAATTTATCCAATAATGGAGTGGTTTTTAATTGATAGCCAAAAAGATGTTGATTATGATAATTAAAACTTTCACCATATACTATAATTATATTAACATCCTGCGGTGTTTTTTTTGTGATGGTATAGGGTTCGAATTTTAGAGGTTCTTGTTTTTTTAATAAAATATTAAAAAAATAGCCATTATAAACTTTTAATCCATTGTATAGGCTTGGTCTTTCGTAATTTCCAGTTAATTTGCCAATACTTTCACTTTCAATTGCTCTTTTCGGAAAATAACACAACAAAAACAATAGCAAAAGCCAAATATATTTTACTTTATATAGTTTAAAATTGTATTTTTTAAATCCCCAATATAATATACTATATGGCAATCCCACTGCGATAAATGCATAGTATGATTTATAAAACTCCCCAAATCCAGCCAATGCAATTTCAGGAATTTCTGTAAAAACAAGCGGTATAATTACTGGCTGCAAGTAGCTACCGAAATAGGCAAGATAACCAAGTTGTGTGATATCGAGGAAAGCAAAAATTCCTAAAACAATATATATTGCTTTTTTATTTTGCATTAAAGAAATTAAAACCGCCACAATAAATGCTAAAAAAGTATAAGCAAAGGATAATTCGGCTTTATTTGTGTTGTTAAAAAATTGAAAAATAAAATCATCCGCCAAGAGTAAAAATGTAAAACAAATATAAAATATTATGTAAAATAAAATCTTGTTTCTCATGAAATAAAGACGTTCAAAAAAAATTTTAAGCATGTTTTTTATTTATTTTTGTATTCTTATAATAAAATAATATTTATAAAAGTAAAATATTAATTTGCTTTAAAAAGAATTGATTGATAAAAATAAATAAATTCAACAATATGCTGATATTACAATTATACACATTATAATAACACATCACAATAAGATATACACATAATACATAATACATTATTCATATTATAATAATATTATACACAATAATATATAGTAAAGCACTATGTAATCACCCTCCTCCCCCCGAAGGAGGATGATTACATAGTGCTTCACAATACAAATTCACAATATAGTTTCACTATATAGTTTCACTATATAGTTTTACAATACAAATTCACAATACAGATTATTCATAACATATCTTTACAACCTATTTATTTTATTGAATAACGTATTTAATTTATTGAATAAAGGTTGTTATATAATTATAATTATTGTTATTGTTTTTTTATATATTTACTATTGTTTTTATCATTCAGTTAAATATGTTTTTTCAATTAATATTATATATGTTTATATATGTTTATATATGTTTATATATGTTTATATATGTTTATATATGTTTATATATGTTTATATATGTTTATAGTTGTTTATAGTTGTTTATAGTTGTTTATAGTTGTTTATAGTTGTTTATAGTTGTTTATAGTTGTTTATAGTTGTTTATAGTTGTTTATAGTTGTTTATAGTTGTTTATA
>JAITOR010000074.1 GCA_031289855.1 Rickettsiales bacterium | reverse complement strand
CCTCGTTCTTCATCTCCTGCACCTCCTCCTGCACCTCCTCCTGCACCTCCTCCTGCACCTCCTCCTGCACCTCCTCCTGCACCTCCTCCTGCACCTCCTCCTGGTCCTGGGTTATTTTGCTGTTCGGCATCCAATGCCTTTCTCTCTATTGTTTTTTTTGTCTTTATAGTAACTTCTTGTTCCTTTGAGAAATTTTTTCGTCTTTTTTCTATCTTACTCCAAGGAAATACCGAAGGTGCAATCGATTGAAAAAATGGAAGCACTGGACCCAATATTGCGGCAAAAGGACAAACAGTTAATAAAAGCATCACCATACCACCATACCACACAACTTTTTCATCTTCGTATGTTCCTTTAAGTTCATTTAAACGATACTTTTCCCTTAAATTATTCATTCTTCTTATATATTCTTCGTCATATATTTCCGTAATATCAACACGAGACATACCTTCAGTTTTTTCTCTTACAACTGCAGTAATTTTTCTATTAAAATCCTCTTTAAACTCCTTTATTTCTTCTTCAGGAATCTGTATATTCCTTGTAATAGCATCCCTTTCTCTTTCTAAATCTTTTATTGTTTTTTCAAAAAGTTTATTTTTGTCTTCATCCGTAAATTTATCGATATTTATTAAATTTTGCTTTATTATTTTTTCAGTTTTTTCTAACGAACTCACTATTTCTCCTTTCTGTTCCTCCGTTAAAGATATATTTTTTACCAAAAGAGATTCACAACTCTCTCTAAAAAACCTCCACACTTCAAGTGGTTGTATCATTTGAGTTATTGTATTCAAACTTTCATCATTCACTCTTTTTGCATCATCAAGATCTTTTTTTAATGTTTTTGTATATTCTTTAAAATTTGGCAATGCAATAAATTTTTCGTTTATTTCTATTATTTGTCCCAACATCTCTTTATCGTCATCACTTTCATTTTCTTCAATTGCCTTTTCTATTTTTCTAAATTCATCCTCTAGATCCTCTTTTTTTTGCTTTTCTATTTTTTCTTTACTTAAAAATACTCTGTAATTCATTGCAAGAGTTTTCCAAATATTTCTCACAGACATAACATTAGCAAAAGAATTAATATCTATTTGTTTGTCTTTTTTTGCTTCATCTACCTTTGCATCAGTCATATCATGATTATATGATTAATCAAATAAAAAATCAAATATAATTTAAATCATCACATCTTCAACTATAAATTGTAAAATTTCTCGTCCCTGATACTTATTTATATTTATTTCCCCCAACAAATTTACTTTTTTGTTTTTCAACAACACTTGATATATTAAATCATCTTTTGTGGTTCTAAAACATATCGCCTGCAATGTATTTTCAATTTTAACACCATTTTTATCACCAATTAATATTTTTAAACAATCATTGTTTTTACCAAAAAACATCATTTTTATCACATAAACATCTTTTAAAATAATTTTTGGTTTATAATTTCCTACACCAAACGGACTTAATTTATTTATTTCCTTTGCTAAGGCAATTGTTATGGACTTGCATTCCAATTGTAAATCAATATTCTTTTCCTTTGCAATAATGCAATCATCCGTTTTTTGAGATAATTTTTCATTCACAAAATCTCTAATTTCATTCAATTTTGATAAATCAAAATTAAAACCACCTGCCATGGCATGTCCACCACCACCCATGAGTAAATTTTTTTTATTCATTTCCATTATTACGGAGCCCACATCAATTCCTTTTATCGATCTACAAGATGTTTTATAGTGTGTTTCCAATTTTGTAGCAATAAATACCGGTTTTTCAAATTTATCTTTCAATCTGCTGGCTAAAATTCCAATAATTCCCTCATGCCAATTTTCATTTTCCAAAAATATTATACTTTTTTCATTTAACTTTTCCCTTTCAATTATTTCAAACGCCTCCACAAGCATTTTTGCTTCTATTTCCTGTCTACTTTTATTGTGAACATCCAATTCTTTTGCCAGTTTTTTTGCTTCATTCTTATTTTTTGTGGTCAATATTCGACTTGATAAACGAGATTCCCCCACTCTACCTGTCGCATTTAATCGCGGACCTATCATAAAACCAAGATGATATACATCAATTTCTTCAACTATATCAATGTTTTCAATAAGAGCAACAATCCCTATGTTTACTTTTTCTTTTATTATTTTTAAACCTTGTGATACAAAAGCCCTATTTATACCCGTTAAAGGCATAACATCACATATAGTTCCTAAAGCAACTAAATCCAAAAAATGCAATAATTTTGGTTCTACTATTTTGTTTTTTGCAAAATAATCATTGTCTCTCATCTTTTTTTGCAAAGAATATATAAACAAAAATGCAACTCCTACACCAGCTATTATCTTAAACTCATTGTTTTCATCAATTCTGTTAGGATTTATTACGGCGTCGGCATTTGGCATTTTTTCAGCACTAATATGATGATCCGTAATTACAATTTTCATGCCAAGTTTTTTTGCTTCATCACACACATCGAAAGCATTTATACCACAATCAACAGTTATAATGGTATTTGCGCCTTTACTTTTAATAGTTTTGAATGCCTCAATATTTGGACCATAACCCTCCTTCAATCTATCTGGTATATAAGGTTCAGTTCTTATTTTTAAAAGGTCAAAATAGTTTTTTAAAAGTGAAGTAGAGGTTATGCCATCCACATCATAATCGCCAAAAATACCAATAATTTCGTTATTTAAAATTGTATCATATATTATATCAACACCCTTTTGCATGTCCTTCAAGTTTAAAATACCCTGCATCGTTTTTGAAGTAAAAACATTTCTCATTTTCGGTTCAAGATATGCTTCTATGTCATCAGTTGGAATATTTTTCATCACAAGCAATTTCGATAATACTTCGGTAAAACCAAATTTTTGTTTAATGGCAATAGCTTTTTTATCGTCGTAAGAATTTATTTTCCAACGATAATTTTTAACGGATTTATTTGGGGAAAAATAAGTCATTTTAGTCTCCTAATTATTTTTTGTATTTCAATCATTTTTCGATCTCCAAAATGATATTTTTCGAATTTAGTGTTTTTGTAATACTACCGCTACCAATATAAGCATCCTTTCGTCCATGTGACACAACTTTATCACCTTCCACAATTACCCAATATTCAGTTCCAGTTCTTAACAATGGATAAAATCCAATATACGGAAATTTATCTTCTGTAAAAAACAAACTCATTAGGTCATCATACATATAATAGACCAAATGTTGTTTCGTGTAATATTCCATTTTATAATAAGGTTTACCTATCTTGTCAATAACTTCACTTTTACTATCACCTACCTCAATACTTTTCAACGAACGAGTTGTCAATGGAAAACACGAAGTTAATATAAGTATAAATACTACACACTTCTTCATTTTGTTTTCAAAATTTATTATTTACAATATAATAATATATATTATAATGTCAAAAAAATAATAATTAATTAATTTGACTATTAAAAATTACATTATATTGTCAACGATAGAAGTTAAAATGTTTTTTGTATTTGTATGAGTTATAACGATTTAGATTTTGATAAAGCAATGAATCTCCTTGAAGAGAAGTTAGATGAACTGGAAAAAATTGAGAACATTGAAAAAAGTAAGCCATTATATGACGAGGCCATAGAGTTAAAAAAGTATTGTGAATCTTTGTTGACAAAGGAACGGGAAGAAATTAAGGCATTGGCAAAAGAAAGTGGAATTTCTTTGGATGAATTAGGACTGGATGATGATGACGACTCAGAAGATAATGATACATATTTAAATGATGAAGATTTAGAATTTTTTGATGAAAAGGGTGAAGAAGGTGAAGAGGAAGATGAGGATAGTGATAATAAAACAAAAAAGCAGTAATTTTTATGAAAAATATAAATGATAAAGATTTTGATGACGAAATTTCAAAAGGAATAACACTGATTGATTTTTGGGCTGAATGGTGTGGTCCCTGCAAAATGTTATCACCGGTAATTGAGGAAATTGCCATAGAATTAAAAGATAAAATAAAAGTTTGCAAATTTAATGTGGATGAAGGCAGGGAAACTCCAACTAAATTTGAAATTATGGGAATTCCGACATTACTTTTATTTAAAGATGGTGTATTAATATCACAAAAAACAGGAATGGCAGCGAAGAAAAATTTGTTAGATTGGATAAATGGCAACTTATAAATAAAAATAATATTTTAACTATTGATATTTATAATTTTATCTTTACAATAGTAATATTAAAAACTATTTTGATATATGACCTCTTATAAAGAACTTGGATTTTCAAACACAAAAAAGATGTTTGAGGATGCTTACAAAGGAAAATATGCTATTCCGGCATATAATTTTAATAATATGGAACAAATACAAGCCATTGTACTTGCCTGTTTGGAGTCGCAATCTCCTGTAATTTTACAAGTATCGGCTGGAGCGAGAAAATATGCTGACGCCGACATGTTGAAAGGTATGGCAAAAGGTGCTGTGGACATGATGAAAAGAGTGGCAAAAGAATTAAATTTGAAAGAAATTCCAGTTGCTTTACATCTTGACCATGGAGCAAACTTTGAAGTCTGCAAAGATTGTATTGATAGTGGTTTTTCAAGTGTTATGATTGATGCTTCTCATGAACCATTTGAAAAAAATATTGAAATTACAAAAAAAGTTGTAGAATATGCCCATCAAAATAGTGTAACTGTTGAAGGCGAGTTAGGGGTATTGGCTGGTATAGAAGATGAAGTTTCTTCAGCCAATTCCAATTATACTGACCCTAATGATGTGGAAAAATTTGTAAAAAGCACAGGTGTTGATAGTTTGGCCATTTCAATAGGAACTTCACACGGAGCATACAAATTCAAAGTTGACAAGGAAGAAGAAATTCCACCTTTGAGATTTGATATATTGGATGAAGTATCAAAAAAGGTTCCAGGTTTCCCTATTGTTCTACATGGTGCATCATCAGTGCCACAAGAAGCAGTTAGAATTATAAATCAATTTGGCGGTAAAATTGAAAAAGCATTTGGTGTACCAGAAGCACAATTAAGAAAAGCAGCAGAATTATCAGTATGTAAAATCAACGTTGATAGTGATGGTAGGTTATGGATGACAGCGGCCATTAGAAAATTTTTAGCTGAAAATCCAAGCAAATTTGACCCAAGAGAATATTTAAAACCAGCAAGAGATGCATTAAAAGAAATGTATAAAGCCAAGAATGTAAATGTTTTTGGTTCAGCAAATAGAATTTAATTTATATTTTATAATTGTTTGCATAAAATCACCCTTTTTTCGAAAAGGGTGATTGAATTTTTAATTTAAAGCCTTATTTTTTTATTCACACAACATATATACAACATACATGATGAAAAAATTTGACAAAAAAAGAAATGTATATGTTAAATATCTTTAATAAAAAAATAAAAATGAATAAATTACCTGAAAAATGTTTGTGTAAAAAATTGGTTTAGAATTTTTTGCATATTTACTCATAAGTCTCTAAAAAAATAATGTAAATATGAAAAGTGAGTTGTTTAAAAATTACCCATTAATTGAACAATATGATAAAAAATGAAAAATAATTTATCACCAAATAACTTCACTCGAACCATATACTTTTACAATTTGACATTCTCACTTTCCCCCTCTTAACTCTCCCCATTTTTCTTTCATAGCATCTTTTACTTTATCGACATTAAAGACATATTTAATTATCACACCACCACTCACACCCTCTCTAATTCCACTATACCCATCCCCCTTTATTCCAAATGACAAATTATCATTATAGTTGTATTCAAATCCACCTTCAATTACCGCAGTTCCTCCTTTTATACTTGGTGTGGCCACAGCATCTCCATCAATTTTAACCCGCATATCGCCTGCAAAATCATACTCATAATACAAGCCTATATAATATTTATCTTTTTGTTTTTTATCCTTATCTTTGTTTTCAATTTCAATTGTATATTTTCCCCCTACTCTAACTCTATTGGAAAATACTTTATCAAACTCTATTTTTTGCCCCGTAGGTAATGTTAAATTCTCACTTGTGGTTTGAGTTAAAAAATATTTACCATATATGGAATAGTTATTTTCAAATTTGTAACCCACACCAATTAAACCACCCACATAAATTGAATTAGAATTATATTTATTCAAAACCAAATTATTATTTACATCAATTATATATATTTTGTCACCTTCATAATCAGTTAAAGACTTGCCAAATCTTAACGAAAATTCAGTCCAAATATTATTTTTAAATTCCACATTATTTGCAATACCAATACCAAAACTTTTTGTAATTCCGTCACCAGTATCCCCATTATTCAAATGACTTTTAAATTTTCCGTAACCTCCCTCCACAAAAAAACCAATCACATATTCTTTTATGGATTTGTCAAAATCATAATTAAATCTTGTGCCCAAACCAAGTATAAAATTATAACTATTCATTTTTATATAACTTCCTGTTTTATATTTACCAGTTCCCATGCTTATATTACTAAAATTGGCAAACTGGGAAGCATTTATTGTGTTGACAGAAATTTGTTTATAATCAATATTGGCAATTAAATCAGCAGAATTATTAATAACTATCGTATTTGTAAGACTTGCTTCGGCAATATTTTTAGTTTCTTCCTTAAATACATGCATTGCCTCCTGTTGTCTTTGTTTTTGTATTTGAAGTTCCTGTTCTGGCGTTAAAACAACGGATTCTGGTTCAATTGACTCATCACCACTATCCACCACTGGTAATGGCCCATCATCAGGTTCCTCAGTCGTGCCCTCATCAACTGGTGGTTCATCGGGTTCCTCAGTCGTGCCATCATCAGGCGGAGTGGTGGTTCCATCCCCTTCTCCCGACGAATCCCCCCCTTCTTCCTCTGGTGGATCATCTTCCATTGGATCATCAGTAATAGGCGGAACAACTGGTGGAATGGTGGTTCCATCCCCTTCTCCCGACGAATCCTCCCCTTCTCCCTCTGGTGGTTCCTCTTCCTCTATTGGATCCTCTTCAACAGGTGGTTCAACTATATTTTCTATCCCTAATATTTTGAATACTAACCCCCCCCCATCTCTTACCAAAATCATCGTATAATTTACTCCGTTTACTTCTTTTAATATTACATCTTGTTCCTCCCAACCATTTATATTTGTTGCTATTATTAAATTAAAAAAGTCATTTACATTATAATTTTCTAAAACTAAATTATCATAATCAATATTTATTGTAGTACTTGTCAAATCAATGGTTCCAAAAAGTGTTAAAATTGTATCTCCACTATTCATATTTTCCAGTAATACAAAATTCAAACTACCGCCATCAAATGTTAAATTAGTCGTTACATTTGTATTTAACTCATCAAATATCAGTGCTCCCTTTATATTGTCAATACTCCCTATATTACTATTAATACATCCCGTATTAAAAATATCTATGTTTTTACAATATTTGAAACCATTCTGTAAATATACATTGCTTCCTATATTGAAATTTATAGTTCCATTCATTATATTATTTACTCCACCCCAATAAAAATCAGTTTCACCATCCGTATTTAATACAAATGCATTTGCCTTTGAATAAATTCCATCATATAATTTTACATTATTTATAATATTGATGGTTGCATTTCCTGCACCTACAAATGATATTGAATTAAAATACTCCACACCACTCTTTATGATTTTATTGTTTGAAAATTCAGTATTTTCCTCAAGATTTAATACAATTGCTGTCGGGGTATCTATTGTGAACGTCCCCCCATACGAATCGCTTGTTTTGAAGGTATTATTTATAAAACTTGAATTAGTTATCGTCACATCATTTGTAATCTTGCCAATATAAAACAAACCTCCATTTATAAGGGTTGTTGCGTCAGTTCCTATTACATTGTTTGAAAATATGGAATTAGTTATGTTGTGTATGGTAAAAACACCACCAGATGTCGTCGCTTCTTTACTCACACCAAATAATCCTCCACCATTAATTTTAGTAGTGATAGCAATTATATTGTTATAAAAAATTGAATTGGCTATGGTATTAATTTCTAAATTTCCCACATGCACCCCTATTAATCCACCACCACTTATTAAGTTTGCTGTTACATTATTACTGGAAAAATTGGTATTATCAAGAGAAGTGGTAAATTTTTTAATATCAGTATTAGCCATACGACCTCCAATTAAACCTCCCCCACTTATTGAACCTGTTGTGACGGAAATATTATTATTGTAAAATATAGCACTTGTAATGCTTGTAATGAAAGCATCGGAACCAACGTTGCTACCAATCAAACCACCACCATTTAAAGTTCTAGAAGTTCCAAATATTTTTACTATATTGTTGCTAAATATTACATTTGACATGGATGTTATTTTTAATTGAGTACCACTACCTATTAAGCCACCCCCTAAAATCACAAATTGAAAAGATTCATTTGCATTTATTTTTATATTATCGAATCTAATTTTACTAATTTCATTTATGGTAAGGTTTGCTTTTTTTCCTATTATGCCTCCATAAAAATCTGTAATTGAATATTCTTCATTTTCAGTTTTTTTTGTTATGATAACATAATCTGTTTCATTCAATGTTGTTGCTATATTTATATTCATTAAATTTTCTGACAAATTTTCACCTCTTAAACCAATAAGACTATCATTAACAGGAAAATCATATAACGAACTACCCTTAGTAGGAGCCAGAATTTGCATCATTATTGTAATAATTGCGTTTGAACTATCATCTAAACAAATTGAAAGTTTGGATTTTACGCCTATATTAACATTATCAACTTCAGAACAATTGGCATACAACGTGCTGACAAAAGATACAAAAAAAATAAATGAGATTGTTTTTAAAGGCAATTGCACAAAAAAAACAATTATGATATGAAGTTGTTTTAGAACACAACTGTGATGTTTTTTAAGTATTATTTCTAGCATATCGCCCTCTGCCCCTAAATTTAGAGACTTTTTGCGACATAACAAATATTTCAAATTTCAACATAAAAAAATTTACATTAATCTATTTGAGATAATAGTAATAAAATAAATAAATAGCAAATTAATATTAATTATTTTTTTTTATGCATAATTCATTGTGATTTGCATTGTTGATTTTGTATCTTCCTGTAATCACTATTCCAATCTCACTTTCCCTTATAATCCCAATTATCCAATATCGTTATATCATCCATTGTTGCTCTACTATCCCAATCTTCTTTTACATTCCTTCCTTTCCATCTATATCCCCATTCCCTTTCTCTATTATGTATTCCACCAATAATTTTATTTCCGCATAAATCACCTGCACCTGCTTCTATTACAATTTTATCATTGCATTGCCCTAATTTTGCTGCCAATAAAGAAAAAGAACCTAATGACAAAATAAAATGTTGACAATTTCTCATAAGTTCTAATTCAAAACATGGCTCACTTTCTTTATTTATATCTACATAATCGATTGTAATATTGCTTGGTACTTTTAATGTTTTGTTATTCAATCTTGCTTTTACTAAACTTATGGAATTTGAAAATATATAAAATGTAATATTTTGTTTTTTACCTAATTTTTGTATTATTTTGTTTATTGAATTTTTAAAATAAGATATTTTTGGTAAAAAATTTACAGAATCTGGTTTCAAGATGTCGCCCATCCTTACGTGTACACATACACTATTCTCTGCCTCTTTTATTTGCTTTAACTTATTACTATTGGCCTCATTAAGCGAAACAAAAATTTTCAACATACCCAAATATTTTTCTATTCCTATAAACTCTCTGTTAAATAGCATCTTGTAAATAAAGGGAGGTCTGATTAGTTCCGTATCCGCCAACAACGTGTTTAAGAATATATTACTATTTTTCATTAGATTATATTTATAATTTTTATAACTATAATTGTATAAACCACTATCATTATACGCCTTTAAAAGTTCCTCTGGAATCTCTATAAGTTCATAATTAATGTATTTAGATATATTGTAATACTTCTCTAAAATAAAATCCTCATATCTATCTACATATTCTACATTAAAGTATATTTTTACATTCTTTTTTTCTAAACACTTAATAACACCCATTGCTGCAAAAAGTTGTCTTATATTATCGGCAAGACCGCCAGAAAAAGAAAATATAGCACTATTCATATAGTCAATATCAGGAATAACAATATCCTTTCGTTCTTTAAGGGCTTGCAGTCGTTGTTTAAATGTATTTTGCATCATCTGTAACAATAGAGTGTATTCATCAGAATTGTTAATTTTTAATAGTTTCAATACTCGAAATAAAGAGTTATACCATTCTAATCTATCTTCAGGCTTTTCCCTATTTTCTTTGTTATCATTTCCATGTTTTTCCTTAAAATGCCTTTTGTTTTTCTTTTTTGGAATAAACCAACAACAGATATTTATTAACAATTTATTCATACAAACCTCCAAACAAATTGTTAAAGGAATAATGAATGATATG
>JAITOR010000003.1 GCA_031289855.1 Rickettsiales bacterium | reverse complement strand
GAATAATGAATGATATGGTTTGATTTTTTGAAAAAATTGGCAAGATGGATTGCCTTTTTTAAAAAACGTTGATGAGAAGTTCTTAATCTCTCTCTCTCTCTCTCTCTCTCTCTCTCTCTCTCTCTGGGTTGACGAAGTTAAATTTAATAAATTTAATAAAAATAATAATTTATAATACTATAACTTTCATCATAAGTGGTCAAAAGATAAAAAGCAAATAAAAAGATAAAACAAAAAGATAAAACAAAAAGATAAAACATGTTTACTTAATAAAAACAATGGTTTAATCAAAATAAATAAATCAATAATAAATCAATATTTTTTACAATAACTTTCATGTCTTTTTCAAATCATCCTCCTATATTTTGTTAATATTATTTATTATACATCATAAGTATAAATCATGGAAGTATATAAAAAAAATAAATAATTATCATTTAATAAGACTTAATAAAAATTCTTAAGAATTCTTATTAAGTCGCGATAGAATTAAAACATATATCCTAAGTCTAATCCAAATGAATGTGTATTTGTTGTAATTTTATTGTTTAAATAATAAAAATTATCATGACCTTTTGCATTAATAGTAGAATACTCATATGAAACGCTAGTAAACAAACCGCCTATTATTCTATATTTTACTCCAAATCCAAGATTTGTGCCTTTAGAATCATCACAATTTTCAATTTTAAGAGTAGAATACGAAACACTAACAAAAGGTATTAAGTCTTTCTCAATTTCATAACCAATCTTAACCATAAAAGCGGGTAGTGTATAATGAGCTAAACCATATTCAGCACTATATGCATCAACTTGATGGATTCTAATTAAAACATCTGTATAAAATAAATTATTTTTTAAATAAAACCCCAAAAATCCTCCAAAATTAGAAAAGTTACCGCTTTCATTCATTCTTACACTATCGCCGTTATTATTACTTACTTCTTCTTTATAGTTGTAGACATCATCCGTAATTCCAACTCCAAATTCAAACCCCCAATCGTTATATTTTCTATCATAAACATCCTTTTTCTCATCCTTAAGTTCGACAAATGCAAATGTTGCACTAATTGATAATAACATTATTGACAAACATACAAATATATTTCTCATAAAAAAACCTCCTTAAAATTATCTACTAATCCTTTAATGTCGTTCGTTCGATTTTATTTGGACAAAAAAAACATTGATAAACATCACCAATGTTCAACGTCTAATAAAACCAATTCGTTATTAGTTGCTCTCTCTCTCTCTCTCTCTCTCTCTCTTTGAGTTGACGAAGTTAAATTTAATAAATTTCATAAAAATAATAATTTATAATAGTATAACTTTCATCATAAGTGGCCAAAAGATAAAAGTCAATTATTTTCACAAATCAACTTATCTCTAACTTAAATAAGTCTATACTCTATTTTTATATTTTTTTCAAATTATTTCCCTTATGGTTTTTGTTAATCATAATGCACAAATATAATCCACAATAATTTATAATTTGCTTTTTTGTATTTTTTCTTATATTCTTATTGTAAGATTATTAGTTAGCAATAACCGGTAGGTTTGTGTTAGTGGATGGACAATTAGTGGTGGATGAGAAAATATATTTGAAACAGTTGGCGGAGGAGGAGACGGAAACTTTTTTTAACTTAACGATAAAAAATATCGGCATTTTAATCCAATGGTTTGAATGGGCCACCGATTTGTCGTTAGAAAAGTCAAAAAAATTTATACAAAACTCTTGTTACAAAAATAAACGAAAAAAAGGTTGTGATTTAGGTATTTATTATGAAGAAAAATTAGTTGGTGTAATTGCCTTGATGACCTATAATGATGTGGCCACAAAGGGTGCTGAGTTGGCCTATTGGATTTCAAAAGATATGGGTGGCAAGGGTATAATGACAAAGTGTGTAAAAAAAATTGAGGAATATTGTTTTACAAAACTCAATCTTGATAAACTTTTTATTTTAGCCCTTGCTGAAAATATTCCAAGTAGAAAAATTCCAGAAAATTTAGATTATACATTGGTTGATGCAGATATTGAAATGACTGAAATAAATTATAGAAAATCGGTTTATTTGTATTATGTAAAAACTCAAACGGAATATAAAAGTAATTTTTGGAATTATTTGGATGTATTGGTGAAAGAAAGTACATTGATAATTGATGGTAAAAAAGGGGAATACAATAAAAGTTTGAATATAGTAAATCCGGTTGATTTTGGTTTTTTTAATAACGATTGGGATGATTATGACCAAATTGATGTATTTGTGGGAAGTGCAGGGAAAAAATATATTGACCATGTGATTTGTGCTATTGATTTTAAAAACAAATTGTGCGATATAAAAGTTTTGTATGGATGCACAATTGAGGAAAAAAATTTAGTATTTTCTACATTGAGTAAAGTGGAAGGTGTATTGATTGTGCCAAATCCAAATGAAGATGTGGTGGAAGAATTTTTTGAGTAAATGCAATTATTAACATACAAACACAAAATAACCAATTTAATGGTGTATTTTGTATTTATTATGTATACATATTTAATGAAACATTAATTAAATTTTAAATCCAGAAAACTTCTTGTTAAATTTTGTTATTTGATCGTCTTTTGTATTAACAAAAGATTGATTGTCTTTTCTCCATGCTGGATGATTAGATGGATCGATATCCAACGTTAAAACATCTCCTACTTTCCCCCAACAAGATTTAGTTTGAAATTTTTTACCATCTGTTAATTGGACTGTTATTTCATGATAGTCCAAAGCACCAACTTCTTTTACTGCCATTTTACTCCCTCAATATAATTATAAGTAATACAATACTAATATATTTTTTTTATTAGTCAAAAAATATTGCATTAAAAATATATAACTGAAAAACACAATCTAAAGCAAGTATTTACTTGCTCGCTTTAAAATGTTCCACATAGAACATTAAAGTTTTGCAATTCTTTCATATTTTGGTATTCTATTTTCCAATAATAATGGAAAAGAATAAATGCAAAATTCATCAGGTATAATTTCTTCATTATTTTTTATATTTTTTTCTTTTTTAAATTTTTCCACAATTTCTTCAAAAAATTCTTCATTAAATAACAATGGTTTTGGGTCTGTTTTTGCTCGTTTTTTTAAAATTTCAATATGTTCCTGACTCGCAGGTAAATATTTAATCGTAGTTTGTTTTAAAAAATCTTCAATTTTTTCATTTGTAATTTCACAAATGCTGCCAGTTAAATCATTCATAATGTATTCATATCCTAAATTAAAAATTTTTTCACTTAAATTTTTTATTTCCATAGTTGCTTCTCTTTCTGCCTCTGCATACAATCTTTGTCGTCTCAGAAATTCATTTTTTGATAATCCACCCATTTCTTTTGAACCAAATTTTCCAAGAAAAATAGATACTAATGACAAATCTTTGATGTTAATATTTGCATCCACCAATAATTTATTTTGTTGTATTAACTCGTAAATAAAATTAGATTTTATTTGGCTTTTTAAATCGGTTAAAATATCAGTTTTTAAAAAATATTTGCCAATTATAAAGTCGACGGAATAATGAAAGAATTTTGATGGGTTTTTAGTCGAAACGAAATGAGTTTTTCCCACACCAGACATACCAACTAAACTAATTATATTTTTATACATAAATAATTTATATTGCTTTTTTTTTAAAAATACAATATATTTTAATTATGTTAAAAAAATTTTTATTTTGCTACTTAATGGTTAGTTTTGTATATGCAAAAGTGAGAGTTGGGATTGTTCCAACTTCAATTCCCAATACTTTTATAAATGAAGATGGTGAAATTGATGGATTTGATATAAATTTAATGGAGGCGATTGCAAAAATTGAAGACATCGATTATGAATTCGTGCAAATGAATTTTGAAGCATTAATTCCAGCATTGGAATTGGGAAATATTGATGTTATTTTTTCTGGAATGTTAAAAACTGATGAAAGAGCAAAAAAAATTGATTTTGGAAATTCTTATCTTGAAACTGGTACACAAATTGCAGTTAAAAATAATAACAATAACATAAATAATTTTAATGATTTGAAGGATAAAAAAATCGGTGTTATGTTTGGATCTATGCAGGCAGATTATGTGAAAGAGTTGGGTTTTGATAATAATGTTTTAGAATTTTCAGTTGATACAATTATAAATGCTTTGTTGTTTGATAAAGTTGATGCAATTGTAATGGCTGAGATTGATATTAAAGAATATAATGCAAGGCAAAAAAAGAAAACAATTAAAGGGGTAGGGGAAGTGGCACCAAAAAAATCTGCTTGTTACGGAGTTAAAAAGGGAGCAAATGCGGAATTGTTGAAAAAAATGAACACTGGATTACGAAAAATCAAAAAAAATGGCGTGTATGTGAATGTATATAAAAAATGGTATGGAGATATTTAGGTGTAAATATTAAGTGGATTTGACTTTTTACTTGCTTTTTATTTTTTAACACAATACTCTAAAAAAATGGTAGCGAAAATAAAAACTTTTGTTTTTTCAGGAGTAGAACCAATAGATGTTGTGGTTGAATCTAATATTTCAAATGGAATGTCAGTTTTTACTATTGTGGGATTGCCCGATAAAGCAGTCAATGAATCAAAGGAACGGGTACGAAATGCAATTTTGTCTTTAAATCTTGCCATTCCTCCCAAACGAATTACGATAAATCTTACCCCCGCTGATATTGAAAAAGAGGGTAGTTTTTTAGATCTTCCAATTGCACTTGGGATTCTTATTGAAATGGGAATTTTACCACAGGATTGTTTGAATGATTATGTTGTATTGGGTGAATTATCGTTGGATGGGAAAATTAACCATGTAAATGGTATTTTACCAGCAACTTCAAGAGCAATTGATAAGGGTCTTGGTATAATTTGTCCCGAAGAAGATGGAGCGGAAGCCTTATGGTTGGGGGAAAGTGTGGAAATTGTTGCCGCAAATAATCTCTTATCGTTAATCAATCATTTAAAGGGTATGCAAATTATAAGTAGACCACAATTTAAAAAGGAACTTCCTTGTCCAAATTATCCGGATTTACTCGATGTTATAGGACAAGAAATGCCAAAACGAGCATTAGAAATTGCTGCAAGTGGTGGTCATAATATACTTTTCATAGGGCCGCCTGGAACAGGAAAATCAATGTTAGCAAAACGATTATCTGGTATATTACCTGACCTATCTTTGGAGGAAATATTGGAAATCAATATGTTAAGCAGTATTGCTGGACTCACAAAGAATGGAGAATTAATAACTCACAGACCATTTAAGGACCCGCATCATTCACTTTCAGTACCTGCTATGGTTGGGGGCGGAACAAAGCCAAAACCAGGTCAAATTTCACTTTCCCATAGAGGAGTTTTATTTTTAGATGAATTACCAGAATTTCAACGACAAGTATTAGATTCCTTGCGACAACCATTGGAAGATGGAAAAATAACAATTGCAAGAGCACATTCCAGTGTAACT
Source organism: Rickettsiales bacterium (assembly GCA_031289855.1). Lineage (GTDB taxonomy): Bacteria > Pseudomonadota > Alphaproteobacteria > Rickettsiales > UBA1997 > JAIRSX01. The sequence continues at coordinate 7,338 of JAITOR010000003.1, read as the reverse complement.
TTTCCCGCTCAATTTCAATTTGTTGGTGCCATGAATCCTTGCAGGTGTGGAAATTTAGGAAGCACAGGTAAAACATGCGGTAAGGCACCACAATGTGCGATTGATTATCAAGCAAAAATTTCAGGTCCATTATTGGATAGAATTGACATGAATGTTGATGTGCCAAAAATCGATATATTTAACAAAGAAATTGTAAAAGGTGAAGCCAGTGAAATTGTTAAGGCAAGAGTTGTTAAAACAAGAAATATACAACTTGAAAGATATGGAACCACTAAAATTACAAATGCAATCATGACAAATGCTATGTTAGATAAATACGCCAAATTAAACAAAGATTGTGAAAGTATAGTGCAAAAAGCAATGAATTTATATAAATTATCAATCAGAGCCTATTCTAAAATACTAAAAGTTTCAAGAACAATTGCTGATATGAATGGGAGCGAAAATATTGAAAGAGTGCATTTATTAGAGGCCATGAGATATAGGAAACTTGGAGAGTGATTTTATATCAATTTTTCCACCACCTTGTTTAACAATAAAAAACCTTTATTTGTTAATGATATCCAATCTTTATTCAACACAACCAATCCTTCTTTTGATAACATATCAATATTTTTTAATTCTAAGCCATTCATGTTTATTCCTTGTTTTGTTCGTAATCCCATTAATATTTTTTCGCTTCTAATATCGTCGGCATTCAATTTGGTTTTTACACTAATTCCATTGCCATTTGTTTTAACTTTTTTTACCCATTGCAATGGATTTTTCACATTCTGTATAGCATATCTTTTGTTTCCGACATTTAATCGTCCGTGGGCACCTGCTCCAATTCCTATCCATTCTCCGCTTTTCCAGTATACAATATTATGTTTACATTCGTAATTAAATTGTGCATAATTTGAAATTTCATAAAAATTTAATCCATTTTTTTCCATAATTTTATTTGTTGTATTGTAAAATTTCGCACTTAAATTCTCGTTTTGTTCTTGTATTTTTTGTCTTGCAAACATCGTTCCTTTTTCAATAATCAATTGATAGGCTGAAATGTGATGAGGGGAAAGTGTAATGGCCTCTTGTAATTCATCACCCCATTCTTGTAAATTTTGATTTGGACGACTATAAATCATATCAATTGAATATCTATCTTTGAAAATTTTCCTAGCATTTTCAATGGCTTTCAATCCTTCTGCTCTATTATGTGTTCGTCCAAGAAACTTTAAGTCCTTATCGTTTAAACTTTGTATACCAATCGACAAACGATTAATGCCAATATTTTTAAAATTTTTCAATTTTTCATAACTAATACTATTTGGATTTGCCTCCATTGAAATTTCCCCATCACAAGAGATTTTGTTTAATATGCTTTCCAATAATTTTTCGCTCATTAAGATTGGTGTTCCACCACCAAAATATATGGTTTCTATTGTTCTATTTTTTAAAATTTCGCCATAAAAATCTAGTTCTTTCTGATATGCATTTATCAATTTTTCTTCATCAATTGTAAAACAAAATGAATTAAAATCACAATAGGGGCACTTGCTTTTGCAAAATGGATAATGAATATACAAACTAATATTTGAGGAATGGGTCTTCATCATAATCTACAATTTCATATTTTCCATTTACAATTTTGATTATAGCAAGTTTTCTTTCAGTAAGACCATTGCTTAAAAATCTAAATCTTCCATTTATACCATCAAAACCTTGATAATTTTCAAGAGCAAATTTTATATCTTCTTTACTTTGGGCTGCCGCATAACTTTCAATTATAGCGGTTACTGCATCATAGATAAATGATGATATTTTCAATGGATATGCACTATAAATGTCATAGTATTCGTTTGAAAAATCTACATAGGTTTGAGGATTTGGAGCCACAAAATATGTATTTTCAAATGCATCATTGTTATATAAACTGCTATTTAACCATTTGCTGGTTCCCACAAGTAAAGGTTTTTTACCATCCGTATCATGATTATTTAAATAATTTGCAATTCTTACCAAATCATTTCCACTATCTGTCACTATCAAAGCATCAGTAAATACCTTATCCTCTTTATTATATTTGAATTCAACCTGCATATTTAAACCTTCGGCTTTTGCTATTTTTTTATCCTCTTCATATTGCCTTATCACATCATTTCTAAATGAATGAGTGTTTAGCAGGGATACAACTTTTTGGCCTAAATTTCTATCATTAGTGGAATAAAAATCTCTTTTAACTATTTTAGCATCTTTTCGAGATATTATTTCGGAGAAATTTTTTGATAATTGATTGCCATATATATTGGATGGAAATAGAGCAGAAAAGCCATAAAAGTTTTGTTCATCAATAAAATAGCTAATCAATCTATCAAGTTCTTGGTTTGAATTGATGGAAATTAAATATAAATTTGGTCTATTATCAGTTTTTATGGCAGTATTATCACTCAACGAAATCATAATTTTATTATGTTGCTCTGCAATATCAATGGTTGCAAGAGTTGCTTGTGTTGTAAGAGGTCCAATTATAATGTCCACATCATCCCTAATTGCAGCATTCATTGCGTTTATCGCATCAAAATCAGTGGCCTTTGTATCATATGGCATGATTGTGATATTGTTTAATGAGTTATTAAAAACTGATATTCTTGCCGCATTAAACATGGATTCTCCAATTTTTGCGGCTTTACCGGAAAGCGGTATGAGAAGAGCAACTTTTAATTTTTTATTTTCTTGATTATTAGGCAATTCCGTTGTTTCTATGCTTTCGAATGGTTTACCATCTTCTCTGGAATTGAAAAGTCCATCACCAAATATGCCACCATTACCAAATATACCGCCACTAAATACACTGCCGACTCCACTACTAATTTTCTTCATTACAGCGGTTTGACAAGATGTCAACACCAACACAAGTAATAAAATGGCAATTTTTTTTTTCATATATGGTCATGATAATGGATAAAATTATTTTGTCAATTTATAAATAAATTTATTTGACAATTCATAAAATCTCTTTTATTATCTTAATTAAATTATGAAGGAGAAAAAATGAAAAATGTTACAAATTTTTCCTCATCTACAAGTTACAAAACTTATGATGATGGCTTGAGAAAATATATGACATCTATCTTTAAGTATATGTTTTTTGCGCTTGGTTTAACTGGTGTAGTTGCATTTGTGGTATCGAATTCGCCACAATTGTTGAGGTTTGTGGCATCGTTCCATATAATATTCTCACTTGCACCATTGTTTTTTGTTATATATTTTAGTTCAAAGATATGGACAATGAGCCCTGAAAGAGCAAGAAACAACCTCTGGATTTATTCTGTATTGATGGGTATTTCCCTGTCATTCATATTTTTAGCATATTCTGGTATCAGTATTGCAAAAACTTTTTTATTTTCTGCCACAACTTTTGCTGGTATGGCATTATATGGAAACACAACAAAAAAAGACTTAACTTCAATGGGTTCTTTTATGATTATGGGACTTTTTGGAATTTTAATCGCCTCACTTGTAAACATATTTTTGAAAAGTTCAGCTATTGAATTTGCAACTTCTATACTCGGTATAATTATATTTACAGGTTTGACTGCATATGATGTGCAAAGATTAAAAGAAACTTATAACTATGTGGGAATAAATGCTGATGCAACCGAGAAAGTTGCAATCATAGGTGCATTAAATCTTTATATGGATTTTATCAATTTGTTTATACATTTATTGAGATTTTTTGGTGAAAGAAAATAAAACAATTTTTAAAGTATTTTTAAAGGGAAATATTTATTATCTGTATTTCCTATTTTTTTTATTAACTGCAAATGCCAATGATTTACAAAAAAATATACAAAAAGTTTTGCCAAATGTAGTAAAAGTAAATACAAACACAAACTCTGGAACTGGTGTGATAATTAGTGAGGATGGTTATATTTTGACTGCAGCACATATTGTAAATATGGCACAACAAAAAATAAAAATTACTTTTAATAATAACAAAAACTATATTGCAAATATAGTGGGTGTGGATGAGTTGCTTGATATAGCTCTTTTAAAAATTGAAAAAGACGAAAAATTTAATCACATTGATTTAAAAAACAAATTTGCCAATATTGGTGAATTCGTATTTGTTATTGGTAATCCATTGAATATTGGACTTTCAGTAAAATATGGAATTGTGAGTGCTGTAAATGTAAATCTTAATATTTCTAATTTAGATGATTTTATTCAACTTGATGTTCAAACTAACAAAGGAAATTCCGGTAGTCCAATTTTTAATATGGATGGTGAAATTATTGGTTTAGTTAATTTAAAATATGGCGATAATGGTATATCTTTTGCCATTTCAACCAATAGTTTACAATCTATTGTGGAGGAATTAAAAAAATATGGTGAAATAAGACATGGATATTTGGGTATAACAACTGAAAAAATTGACAAAGATACTTTAAAAACATTAGGTGTTCGTGAAAGTGGTGTGATAATTACAAATATTGTGCAGAATGGTCCAGTGAAAGATGCGGATCTAATGGTTTCTGATATTATTTTGTCATACAATGATGAAAAAATTACTGAATCTTCACAACTTAATAGTTTGATAGATAAAACAGAAGTGGATGCTGATGTGGAGATGGAAATTTTTAGAAATAATAAAAAATTATCGGTGGTTGTAACGATTGGTGAGAACAATAAAGTAGAAAAACAAAATGATTTATTAACTAAATCTATTGATGTGCTTGATGCATACTTGTTACCAATAGATAATGTCATAAGAGATGATTTTAATTTACCAAATGCTAATGGATTATATGTTTTGGGCGTTAAACAGGATGGAATAGCGGAAAAATATGGTTTGATGGAAGGTGATGTAATTATATATTTAGAGCAAAAGCCAATTACAAAAAATTTACTTTTGAATGCAATTAAGCAGCAAAAACATAAAATTATATTAATTGTAAACAGGAATAATGAAAATAAAGTTATTGTGCTAAATTTAGATTAAGTTGCTGGTTGAATTTTTACCTTTTTTTTATATACAATCATCTTTTTTAAAAAGATAAAATATATTGCTTTTGCATTAAATAAACTTGATTTATAAAATTCAAACAATATTATCAAAATTGCAAATTATAAAATATATTATGTCAAAAGAAGACTTAATTACTATGAATGGTGTGGTTATCGATGTTCTACCTAATACGATTTTCAAAGTTGAATTGGATGAAATGAATAAATCAGTGATAATCGCACATACTTCTGGTAAAATTAGAAAAAACAAAATTAAAATTTTAAGAGGTGATAGGGTGGAAGTAGAAATGACACCTTACGACTTAACAAAGGGTAGAATAACTTTGAGGCATAAGAAACAGGTATGATGTTTATATTGGGTTCAGGTAGTGTAGGAAGGCTGAAAGTTATTAAACAGGCTGGATTTTTACCGGATTTAATTGAACCAGCCAATGTGGATGAAACTCCATTGAAAAATGAAAAACCATTAGATTATATAAAAAGAATAGCAAATTTAAAGTGCGATTTTATGAGTAAAAAATATCCTAAAGATATAATCTTAACCGGTGATACTATTATTACACTAATGGGTCGATTTTTTCAAAAATGCCATGATGAACAGGAGTTCGTGGATAATTTAGGAAAATATTCGGGAAAAAGTATAAAAGTTATTTCATCTGCTTGTGTTTTTAGTGGGGGGAAAATAGCGCAAAAAACAAGGGAAACAAGTGTAAAATTCAAACATTTTAATCAAATTGATATTGATGATTTGGTTAAAATAAATGAATGGCAGGGTGCGTCAGGTGGTGTATATGTTGAAGGTCTAATGGCAAGTTTTATAATAAAAATTGTAGGAAGTTACACAAATATAATTGGTTTGCCGATGTATGAAGTTAGCAATATGCTTATATCAGCAGGCATAAAAAGAAAAATTTAAAACATTTGATTTTTTAATTCTTCCGAATTTGCATATTCAATATACTCTTCTGCATCAAACAATAAATCATCTGCATCATAATAAAATTCATTATCATCGAAAAAATTCTTTAAATTTTCATTTATAAAACAAAAAGCATTTCCTGCTCCAGCAGCATTATTGATATTTGCAGTAATAATGCTATTCATTATATAAAATGAAGTATTGTTTTTATAATAATCAATTCCTGCATTGACATTGCATCCATAACCACGGTTTATTACAATATCGGTGGCTCCATCTTCCATGAATACTACATTATGCATTCCACTTCCGCTAATTCCTGCAAGTGTTTTGCAATTTTTAAAAATTTTAACCTGTTCCATGACGGAATAGTCATCTGGGCATATGATGGTAAAACCATTTTTTTTAAAAATATTTTCAATTTTTCCTTCACCAAAAATTCTTTTGCCATTGACTTTTTTACCATTCTTTTTGGTTCTGTTGATGAATATTTTTTCATATTTATATTCACTTTGAATGTTTTTTCTAATATTGTCAAAATTTCTTACAAAATCTTTTCGTATATCAAATGTCGGCCAATAACAGGTCCATTCAGGAATTATTACACTTCTAAATTTTATACTGCTGCCTGGATATATTTTGATAATTTTTTCTTTATTAATCCCCGCAAGCATTATAATTTCCATAAGATTCTCATCATGTTTTTGCATAATCATGACAACTTTTTTGTCTTTGTATTTATCATTAAGCAAAGAATACAAACGATTCATTGACCCAATAATACAATGTCCATAGGTGTTTGTATACAAGCCAAGAAAAACAACTTCTTCATCCAGATAAGTTGGTTTTAGTCCTCGTATTTTGTTGTCAAAATTTGGGTCAATTTTATAAGAACACATAGAAATATCGCTTGATAAAATCGGTCGCAAATCTTCACAGTAAACACCATACTTCGAATAGGTTCCAACATTAAAGATGATGCCATTTTTGATAATTTCAAATTTCGCATTGCGCCATTCAAGATTTGTGCCATTCAAAATGTTTTCAATACTTTTATTGTTACCAAAAGTGAAGGGGATTTCAAAGTATTTTTTATCACCATATATATGTTTATTGGAATTAAATACATGTTTATAGTTGGTTTTATGATGTATCGTCTGTTTCAAAAGTTGAGTTTCAATAATTTTAGTTCTTTTATCGATTTTTTTTATTTGATCCAAAATTAGTTTAGTGTTTAGGTCGTTGTTGGTTGTTGGCCTTAAACTATTGTTATTAATTGACAATCTTTTCCCATATTTTTCCCTAAAATGATGACGATTTTTCTTTTTATAAATAAAAGCACAACAGATATTTAATAACAATTTATTCATACAAACCTCCAAACAAATTGCTAAAGGAATAATGAATGA
>JAITOR010000067.1 GCA_031289855.1 Rickettsiales bacterium | reverse complement strand
TTAAAAAATATTGATGTAAAAGTGGCAAATGAAATCAAGTCAAAAATTGTAACTCAATAATTTTGGTAGTCACTTGTAATATTACAGGTAGTTACAAAGTAATTTAAGGAAAAAAATGAAAAAAATACCAATTGTTTTTATATTATTATTATCGAATGTGTTTGCTGATGTGCCTGATTGGGTTAGTGATAAAGGTAAAGAATGTTCGAATAGTGAAGTTTGTGCCATAGGGACTGGTGACACCTTGAATGAAGCAAAAAGGGATGCGAGGGCGAATATTTTGAAATATTTTGAAGCAAATATAAATACTAATTTTAAAAATGAAATCACAGAAAGTGGTGATGATGTAAAAACAAAAAGTTCGTTTAATATTGGGGAAAATGCAGAAGGAATTTTGAATGGAGTGGATATTAAAAAAACCTATAATGAAAAGAAAACATCCTATGCCTTAGCAGTATTAGATAAAACTAAAATTTCAAATATATTAAAAAACGATATTGAAAAACTTGATACAAAAATTGAATTACTTTTAGAGGAAAAGGGTGCCATAAATTATCCACAATTAGAAATTCTATATAAACGAAGGGAAAGTTTAAATAAGCAATATATGTTTTTAAATGATAAGGGGATTCCGGAAAAAGTTAAATATGCACAAATTTTTAAAACAAAAAATAACATTGGAAAGTTGGGATACTATTTAAAAATAGAAGGTAAAAGTTCAAATGGTTTAAAAAATGTTTTGAAATCAATAATTGTACAGGCTGGTGGTAAAATTGTAAGTAATCTAAACGCAGCAGAAAGAGTTATTATTGGTGAAGTGAAGGAAAGGGAACAATATATAAAGGTTGATGGGTTTGTAAAATACATAGTTGAATATAGTTTGGAAAGCAAAACAAAAGATGGAGTGTCGCAGAGTGTGTTGACGCAGGAATATGAGGAAATCGGTAGGAATTTTAATCATATATTGTCAAAAACTGATGAAAAATTTAAAGATTATTTAAAGAATGATTACTTTGAATTGTTGAAATAATTTTATGAAATTACTTATTTTATTTTTTATTTTTTTTACAAATGTGGTAGCGGAAACCATAAATGATGGTGATTTTTTTGACAATCCAAATGCCTTTAAAGATGAAATAATAGTGGAGGAAAAAAAAGAAAAGCCAAAACCACCTGTAAAAACAAATGCAAAAAATGATATAATTGTTGAGGATGTTGAGGTGCCTAAAAATGAATTTGCAGATATATTACCAGAAGAAGAAGAGAAGAAAGGTATTTTTGATGAAATTAAAAAAAGTGTTATTGATAAACAGGGAGAGCAAATTGTTACTGAAAATGGCGAAGTTGTTGAAGAAAAACCAAAAACTGTGATGGAAATTTTGAAAGATAGAATGTTCAAAAGTACTCCCGAAGAAAAAAAGAAGAAAGAGGATGAAAAGAAAAAAAAGGAAGAAGAAGACAAAAAAAAGAAAGAAGAAGAGGATAAAAAGAAAGCGAATGATAAAAAAGTAGAAATCTCGCAATCAACACAAGATGTAAAAAAAACCAAAAAAGAGCCCGAAGTGATTGTAATAAAACCTTCCGTTGCAAGGCCAGAAGATAAAGGAATTTCAATAATGGAAAGAATTGAAAAAATAAAAAATAATGTTATAAATGCTTTTGAAAATGTTGTTGAAAAAACAACAACAACATTAATATTTGGAAGTGATAAAGAAAAAGATAAAATTGAGGAAATAAAAAATGCCAAAGAAAAGGAAAAAGAAAAGAAAAAAGAAAAAACAGCAAAAGAAATATTATTGGAAAATGAAATTGATAGAGTTTTGAATGATATTTTGAGGGAAAAAAGAGAAATAAAAACTCAGGACATGATTGATAATGAAAAAAAATACAAAGAAAGTGATGAATATAAAAAATTTTTAAGTGAAAGGGAATTGAGGGCAATCAATGAAAAAGAAAAAATCATAATACCAAAAGTTACACCAAAAAAGAAAACTTTCATAAGTTATGAAGTTAGTAAGCATCCAAAAGAAATGTTGGCGCCGCGAAGTGATATGAATAAACATATTTCAAAATTAAGTATGAGTTCCGATATTGAAAAAGTATTGTTACAAACGATAGATTATGAAATGATGCCTGAATTTATTGCATTATTAAAATATATTGGAACACCAAATTACATGTTGCAAAGCGGTTTCACTCTGTTAACATATTCTGTAAAATATAAAAAGTATAAAATAGTAAAATATTTATTAAATAATGAGGTTGATGTTAATAAGGAGGATAGTCGACAGGAAACACCAATAATTATTGCCGTGAAAAACAATGACATTGTTGCCACTGAAATTTTAATAAAAAATAATGTGGATTTAGACAAGGTTGATATTTTGAAAAAAACTCCTTTAATTTATGCCATTGAAAGTGATTTTTCTGCGATTGCTATAAAAATAATTGATGCAGGAGCGAATGTAGATATACCAAGTGGAAATGGTGAAGGAACTATACCTATGGCAATTAGATTGGGTAGGGATATTATAAGACAAAAATTAATAAAAAAATCATATGAAAAACGAAAGAATTATTAAAACACACTCATTACAAGAGACGAGAGAATTGGCCAATAAAATTGCTCTTGAATTAAAAGTTGGAGACGTTATTTTACTGAATGGTGATTTGGGCGCAGGAAAAACTTATTTTGCAACTTGCGTAATACAAAAATTGTTAAATAAAGAAATCAATGTTACGAGCCCAACATTTAACATAGTCAAAGAATATCAAACTAATAATGGTTATACGATATATCATTTTGATTTATATAGAATAAAAAAACCAGAGGAATTATATGAATTGGATATCGATAAGGCTTTCAATGAAGGAATTTCAATTATAGAATGGAGTAAAAAGGCAAAAGAATTGATTTATAATATTAAATATGAAATCGATATTGAAATTTTAGAGGGAGAGTGTAGAGAATTTAAAGTTAAACATTAAATCTGAAATTTCGTTAAATTAAATTCACATTTCACAAAATAACTTGCAATATAAAAATAGCAATATAATATTGTATTATGATACCAATACATACAGAAAAAGATTTTGAGGGAATGCGAAAGGCTGGCGCTATTGCAAGTGAAGCCTTGGATTATGTTACTGATTTCGTAGAACCCGGTGTTTCAACTTTATATTTAAATGATTTATGTGCCAAAAAAATTACCGAGTTGGGTGCAATTTCTGCTCCTTTAAATTATAACCCAAGTGGCAATAACCCTTATCCAAAAGAAACTTGTATATCTGTAAATCATGTGGTTTGTCATGGAATACCAAGTGATGAGAAAATTATTGTCAATGGCGATATTTTAAATATTGATGTAACCGCCATTTACAATGGATATTATGGTGATACAAGCAGAATGTTTTATGCAGGAACACCAACGGTGAAAGGAAAGATATTGACAGAAGTGACTTATGAATGTTTGATGCGAGCAATAGAACAAGTTAAGCCAGGAAATAAATTGGGTGATATTGGTTATGCCATACAAAGTTATGCAGAAAGTAAAGGTTTTTCGGTGGTTACTGATTTTGTAGGACATGGAGTTGGTAAAGAATTTCATGGAGACCTACAAATAAAACACTATGGCAAAAAAGGACAAGGTTTAGAATTGAAAGAAGGAATGTTTTTTACTATTGAACCTATGATAAATGCCGGTAAATCTGGCACCATAACTAGCAATATAAATGGTTGGACGGCAACTACGAGAGATAAAAGTTTGTCCGCACAATTTGAACATTCTATGGGTGTGACAAAAGATGGAGTGGAAATATTTACAATGTCGAAAAAGGGCTATACATATCCACCTTATAAAAAACAATAATTAAGAAGTTGAGAAATGGATTGAAAATTGCCTTCGCGATTTGACCATTTCCTGATTATAGAGAATACCAAAGAGGGGTTGATATTTATTGAAACATATCTTGTTTAATCGCTTCCCTTTTTGGAGATGAGCGATTAAACAATTTATTTTATAACAATCATTTGTCAACGTTGTAAAAGTTCAGTAGTTGCTTCGGTAGGTGCTATTGTTATTGGTTTGTCACCACTCATTCCAGTTCCCGCCAATGCTTTAAGCGCATTTTGTTTGCTGTCGGTTCGTTTTACGGCCTTTTTGGCTTCAACTTCTGCTTTAATTTCATCAGCGATTTTTTTCTGTGCTATAGTAATATTCTTTGTGGCAACATCTAATTTGGATTTTTTATTTTTATATTGTTTTATTCTTGCTTCAATTTCTTCCAATGACAACATATTGTTTCCATCTCCTGGTATTGCAAAAATAGAATCATCCAC
>JAITOR010000040.1 GCA_031289855.1 Rickettsiales bacterium | reverse complement strand
GGAAATGTGCGTGTTAAAAAGAAATAATTAACCTATTGAAGTAAAATTACTTCTTTTTTCCAGTTTTTATAAACCTATCAACTTCTTCTAAACTTTCAAAACTAAAACCAGATGAATTTCTATGTCCCCCTCCCCCATTCGCCTTTGCAATTACACTCACATCCACATCACCAATGCTTCTTAAAGACACAGATTTACTTTTCATATTTATAAAAACACCAATATGATCAACATTATTTCTTGCAAGTTCATTACACACCTCATTACCAAACCATTCAGCAAAAACATAATCTCCACCGCAGGCACATGGTTGTTTTTGTCCCATAACATTTTTTACATAATGCTCCTCTGTTTTTTGCAAAATATCTATTATATCGTTATATCTATACATCATATATGGTTTATCCGTAAAAACTTCAACGAATTTTGCCATTCCCATAAAGAAAAAAAGGCTATTCAAATCCTTTGAAAAAGGATCGGCCAATATCCATAAGTCAATATCATTTACCATTTCAACAAAATAATTCCAATCCTTTAAATATCTATGCTCCCATTTTCCCAACGATTGCAAATATTCCTTCACCAACAAAGTTCCACATTTTCCATTATAATAAACGAATTCTTTATATTTTGTAAAATGCTCTTGCGACTTATGATGGTCTAAAACATTAACAGAACTGCAATTTTTAATCAACCATTCAAACATTTCCTCCGTATTTGGGGAAATATCAGTTATAAAGACATTTACATCTTTTGGATTATGTTTTGATAAGTGTTTTTTAATATCATTATCAATTTTATTATCCAAACCATGTGAAATGTAATAAATTTCATCAAGTCCAAGAAAAGTTTTAAGTAGAAGAGCACAACCGGCGCCATCTAAATCAGTATGTGTAAAAAGAATATTTTTTTTCATACTTTTATTATAATGGGAAAAAATAATAATTCAATAAAAATAATCATTATTAATTTAATATAAAAATTTGCAAATATAAAATATTTATTTATTATAAACAATGTAATTATGTGTTTTAATAATAATGAAGTAAAAAATGGAAGAAAAGGTAGAAGCAAAAGATAAGAAAACAATAGTTTTGATTGGTATGATGGGTGCTGGAAAAACAACAACTGGTTTTAATTTAGCCCAAAGATTAAATTTGAAATTCGTTGATTCCGATTTTATTATTGAGAAAAATGAAGGAAAGGATGTGACAGCAATTTTTGATGAGAAGGGTGAAAAATACTTTCATGATATGGAGAAGGGAATCATAACCGATATTTTAAATAGCAATAAACCACAAATTTTATCCATTGGAGGAAATTCGTATGATGATGAAGAAATTAGAAGACTAATTAAACAAAAAGCAGTTTCGATTTTTCTTGAAGTTGAATACAATGTTTTACTAGAAAGGGTAAAGAGAAAAAACACGAGACCATTATTGGAAAATGGGGATAAGGCGGAGATTTTGAAAGAAATTTTTGATAAAAAAATTTCAGTCTATCAGGAAGCAGACATTGTGATAAACACAACTTATTTAAATAAAGAAACGAGTTTGAATGTGATAATAAATTCTATCACACAATATATTAAAAATAATACTTAGGAGATTTTATGAGTAATAATGGAAAATTACCTTTAAACAGAAAAGCAATTGCAAATTGGTTAGTAGAAAATACTAGTTTGAGTTTTAAACAAATTGCTGATTTCTGCGGAATGCATGAGATGGAAATTCAAGGCATTGCAGATGGTGATCTGGCAGAAATAGTTATAGGTCAAAGCCCCATTTTGTTAGGACAATTAACGCAAGAAGAAATTGAAAAATGTGAAAAAGATCCAAAAAAATCCTTAACTTTAAAAGGGCAAATTACTGATGACATTGTAATTCTTAAAAAGAAAAAAGACACAAAATATACACCAATTTCAAAAAGAAAAGATAAACCAAATGCAATAGCATTTTTGCTTAAATATTACCCAAATATAAACTACAAACAAATAAAAAGGCTCCTTGGAATCACTGAAAATCTGTTTAATTCAATAAAAAATAAAACCCATTGGAACATTAAAAATATTGCACCAGAAAGTCCTGTTTTATTAGGATTGTGTAGCAAAGTGCTCTTTGAAGAAATAATTAGTCAAGTAAAATAATGATAGTTGGCATTGGAACTGATTTGTTAGAACGAGCAAGAATGGAGGAGATGTATAAGAAATTCGGTGAGAAACTTGCAACAAAAATGTTATCAACTGAAGAATTAAATGAGTTTAAAATACTTAAAAAGGAGCATATTGGTTTTATAGCAAAAAGATTTTCAGTAAAAGAGGCATTTAGCAAGGCAATAGGACTTGGAATTGGACGAGGAATTGATTTAAAAGATATAACAATAATACATAATGAAATTGGTCAACCATTTATAAAATTAAACGATAAGGCCAATAATTTTTTATTTAAAAGATATGGGGGCAAAATAAATATACACATTTCAATGACGGATGAACGAAGCATAATAAATGCAGTGGCAATAATTGAAATATGAATTTATTAATTTAAAATTCCTCTATTTTTTAAAATTTTATCATAACCGAATATTTTTAACAAATTTTCATATTTGCTTACATTTTTCACCATTTCATTGACCTTTAATAACAGATTATAGTCAAATAAATCAGCAAATTTCAACTCCCCCATTCCACTTTGCTTTTTACCTAATATCTCCCCAGATCCACGAAGTTTTAAATCTTCTTCCGCTATTTTAAATCCATCACTCGTTTTTTTTAAAATTTCCATTCGTTTTTTAAAGTTTTCACTTGTTCTTTCATACAACAATAGGCAATAAGATTGTTTGTTTCCACGCCCTACTCTACCCCTCAATTGATGCATTTGTGCCAATCCAAATCGTTCAGGATTTTCAATTACAATAATAGTTGCCTGAGGAACATCAATTCCAACTTCAATAACAGTTGTTGATACAAGAACCTTTGTTTTTCCAACTGCAAAATTAGTTATAACATTATCTTTTTCAGATTCTTTCATTGCTCCATGCAATAATGCCACCTGTTCATCAAAAATATTTTGCAAAATTTCAAATCGTTTTAAAACTGGTATTATATGTTCCAATTCTTCATTCTCTTCAATCAAAGGACATACCCAATATACTTGTTCCCCCTGCTCTATTTTGCCTTTAATTTTTAAAATTACATCATCTATTTTTGTTTTATGAACAGAAGATGTTATGATTTCCTTTCTATTTTGCGGTTTTTCATCAATTATAGACAAATCCATATCGCCATAAATCGAAAGGGAAAGAGTTCGTGGAATGGGAGTTGCTGACATGATGATGGTATCGACACAATTTTCATAATCATTACCCACATTGCAATCAATTTCATCCCCCTCTTTACCCCCAATTTGAGAAGGAATAACATTAACAATTTTACTTATCAAACTCAACCTTTGCACCACTCCAAATTTATGTTGTTCGTCAATTATCACATATCTCAAATTATAAAATTCAACCCCCTTTTGAAACAAAGCATGTGTTCCCACCACCACATCCACTTCCCCACATTTCATCTTTTCCAATATCCTTTTCTTATCTTTCGTCCCACCAACCAACAATTCCACATTTATACTATATCTTTTTAACATTTCATAATGCTGTTTTGCAAGAATAGAAGTTGGACACATAAAAGCCACTTGTTTTTTATTTTCCAAATAAGGCAACATTGTAAGAAAAGCAACCATTGTTTTTCCACTTCCCACATCACCTTGTAGCAATCTTAACATCTTTTTGTTAGAATAAATATCATTTTCTATCTCCGTAATAACTTTTTTTTGTGCCGAAGTCAATTCAAATGGTATTTGCTTCAAATATTTTTCTTTTAACTTATCTATCCTTATAAAAGGCATTTTTTCATCCTTTTTTGTTTCATCTCTTATTATTTTTAATGCCAATTGCTGTGCCAATAATTCATAAAAAGATAATTGTTTAAATTTTTCCATATCTTGTTCCGTTTTTACATTATGTAATTCCAATAATGCTTTTTTAAAACCCATATTCCCTTCAAATAATTCCACATCCTCAACCTGTTCTAAACATTTTTGTATTGTATTTCGCACCATTTTATTTGTAAGACCATAACTTAAAGGATAAATTTGTTCAAATTCCGGTGCTTTTTGATTAATATAATCAGGATGAAGCATGGTAAGTTCATTATTAAATTCGTTTTTTTTCACACTTCCACTAATACTAACCTCCAACCCTTCCTTAAAATTTCTTACTATAAAATCTTGAAAATAATTAAAATAAAGAATTGTTATAAAACCAGTCTTATTATAACACCTAATTTTGCATGGTATTTTTTTAACACCGTTAGAAATTTCAACATCATTTACAATGACATTCACAGTAATCAAATCTCCGTCCTTCAAAGTTCTCAAATCCGGATTTTGCAACCTATATAAAATTCTATATGGTTTCAAAAAAAGTAGGTCAATAATTTTAGGGGTATCATTATTTAATAATCGCCCATAAGCACCAAGAATCTTGTCCCCCACACCTTTTACAGTTTGCAACGGAGATAATAAAAAGTCCATATAGATATAATAATTTGATTTTATATATAATCAATAATATATTTTACACATGAATAGATTAAAAAAGTTTCCATTTAATAGTGATGATATTTTAAAATTTATCGCAACATTTTTTATGTTTATAGATCACTATGGGTTGTATATAAATGGCGAACCTTGGTTACGAGTTATTGGAAGGTTATCTTTTCCTTTATTTGCTTATTTATATGGAAAACACTACAAAAAACCAAACTCATATATGTTGCAAATTGGAATATTACTTGTTTTTGTAGAGTATTTTTATAAAGGACATATATTCTTAAATGTTTTAGTTATGTTTTATTTATTTGGATATTTAATAAAATTTTATGAAAATATGAAAATTGGAGATAAAATTATATTAAATGTATGCTTTGTTATAATAAATCCCTTTGTTTTAAAATATTTAGAATACGGAGTAATTGGTTTTTATTTTATGTTAATTGCGAAAGAAAAAAAACTATATCAATATTTGTTAGTATTTTTTTACTATTATTTTGACCAAGGATTATTATTCTTGAATATAGAAAAAAACATATTTTTATTTTTAATATTACTTACAGAATGTTTTTTTACATACAAAGAAAAAAATATAAATTTAAAGTTCGATAATCTATTTATAAAATTTGTTGCACGATATTCATTGGAAATATATGCATTACAATATATTGGATTTAGAATAATATTTTATATCAATCATTTACAAAACAAATAAAACCCTCTGTAAGAGGATTTTATTTACAATGTATGGATTACCAAGCAAAATGTGCAAAGGCCTTGTTAGCTTCTGCCATTTTAAATACTTCTTCTCTTTTTTTTACTGCCCATCCAGTATTATTTAAAATTTCATTACATGCTTTGAAAATTTTTTCTGCCAAACTTTTACCACTTTGTTTTCTAACTGACGTTACTAACCATTTTAGCGCAAGTGCTGAACCTCTTCTTTCTTTTACCTCTGTAGGTATTTGATATGTTGCACCACCTATTCTTCTTGCTCTAACTTCAATGGTTGGAGTTATTCTTTCAATAACTTCATCAAAAACTTCCAAAGGATTTTTTTTCATTTTTTCTTCAATTATTTCAAATGCACCATAAACTGCTTTTTCAATAATAGATTTCTTACCATCTAACATAATAGTATTGATAAGTCTTGTTACCATAATACTACCAAACTTTGCATCTGGTATAATTTCCCTAACCGGTGATTTTCTTCTTCTCATATTAACTCCTTATTTCTTTGGTTTCTTTGTTCCGTATTTAGATCGTCTAACCTTTCGGTCTTTAACTCCTTGAGTATCTAAAACACCTCTAATAATATGATATCTAACACCTGGAAGATCGGGAACCCTACCGCCCCTTAAAGCAACCATACTATGTTCCTGCAAATTATGCCCTTCACCAGGAATATAAGCAACAACTTCGTTTCCATTAACTAACTTAACTCTGGCAACTTTTCTTAAAGCCGAGTTAGGTTTTTTTGGAGTTGTGGTATAAACTTTAACACACACACCTCTTGCTTGCGGACATTCTTCCATCGCAGGAGTTTTCTTCTTTACAACCTTGTCTTTCCTTGGCTTTCTAACCAACTGATTTATTGTAACCATTTACAAAACCTCATTTTTTAATAACTAATAACACTAAAAAGCACATTTGCAACTCGCCTTTTAATCAGCATAATAGTTCGTTCTTAATAAGATTAATATTGCATGTATTATATAATGTCAAATTTATTTTTAATTTGCTTTTTTATTATACATTAAATACAATCATTTTCATGATACAAAGTATGCTTTCTAATCTTGATTTAGTGTTATTACCTACAGGGCAAACGATTTTCATGGTGACATTTACCGTGATTTTTGCTCTATTGATGGGGATTCCAATTGGAATCCTACTAAACATAACCGCTCCCGATGGCATTGCACCGAAACCAAAATTACATAAAAGTATTGGAATTTTCATAAACCTCTTTCGTTCATTTCCATTTTTAATTTTAATGATATTGGTATTTCCAATCGCAAGATTCATCGTAGGTGTATCAACAGGAACATTAGCATCCATTGTGCCATTAGCAATCGCGACAACTCCCTTTATGGCAAGAATTATACAAAATTCATTGCAAGAAATTTCCCCTGATGTCATACAGGCGGCAAAAGTCATGGGTTCCACCAATTGGCAAATAATATATAAAGTTTTAATACCAGAATCGTTGCCATCAATGGTATCAGGCATAACATTAACAATAATTGCCGTAATTGGAAATTCTGCCATGGCTGGTGCAATTGGAGGTGGTGGATTAGGTGATTTGGCCATTAGATACGGCTACCACAGATTTAGAACTGACGTAATGTTTTTATCAGTTATAGTAATCATTATGTTGGTTGCAATGGTCCAATGGATTGGCACCACAATCACAAAAAAAATGCTAAATAAAAGATAATTTATTTTCTAAATATCATTAATAATTTTTCATATCTTTTTCAAATCATCCTCCTATAAATATTATAATCATATTTATATTATATACCATGAATGTAAAGTATGGAAGCACCTTTTGAAAATATTTTTTATTTAATTGTGCCACAAAAAGAAAGGATAAATAACAAAAGCAATACTCTTGTCCATTTATCCTTCATCTTGGAAACTGCTCTTAAAACAATTCCATTCCATTAATTTTATTTATTTAAATAATCAGTGGCCCTGTTGAAAATTTCAATTGCCACACTTTCATCAAATTCATCAATTTTTGTCAACGTTTCAACATTGCTATCTGCAATACTTTCCACGCTATCAAATTCATTTGACACTAATAATTGTGCTATTATTTCCTCAATATCTAACTTTTCAATCAAAGTTTTTGTGGCTTCCTTAAATTCATTAAGTCGTTTCTTTTTCTCATCTTCTTCCGTCATCACATCCAATTTAATTCCTGTAATTTTTGATGCCAATCTAACATTTTGGCCACCTCTACCTATCGCCAAACTTAATTGATCAGCAGTTAAAACTATATCCGCGCTATTTTTCGCCTCATCATAAATAACTTTTATAGGTTTTGCAGGAGAGATTGCATTCACAATATATTCGATGGGATCATCGGAATATCTAATTACATCAATTCTTTCACCTTTTAGTTCACTTGTGATGGATTGCACCCTTACACCTCGCACACCAACACAGGCACCAACTACATCGCTTGTCTCATTTCTTGAAAATACAGCGATTTTTGCTTTTGAACCAGGATCTCTTGCTATACCAAGTATTTCAATTACTCCATCGTAAATTTCTGGCACCCCTTGTTTAAACAATTCGGCCAAAAACATATTATCAGTTCTCGATAAGAAAATTTGTGCTCCTTTTTGCTCTTTTTTAACTTCCTTAACATAGGCTCTCACTCTATCACCAATCCTCAATCTTTCACCAGGTATCATACCAGTTGAAGTAAGCAATGTTTCATAACCATCAACCTCAATAACTGTATTTTTGAGGCCGATTTTTTTAACCATACCATTTACAATACTTTTTTCTCTATCAATAAACTCTTTGTATTCCTTATCTCTTTCGGCATCTTTTATTTTTTTAAAAATTTCATTTTTAGCAATTTGGACTGCCACAACACTTAAATCGTCCAAACTTGGTAGTTCCACCCTTACAGAATTTCCAATTTCCACTTCATCGGACTTTATAAGTTTACCACTTTTAACACCTTTTTCTGCATCTTTTATTGCGATTTGTTTTTTAGAATTAAAATCTTCGCCTTTATTGTCCGCCACAATTTCCAATGAATTGTATATGAAAATTTCACCAGTCTTTTTATCCAATCTGCATTCAATATTCAAATCATGTCCGTATTTTCGTCTTGAAGCCAATTTAATACCTTCTTCCAATGCCTCAATAACACTATCAACTGGAATACTTTTTTCCTGTGCTATTGTTTCAATTATAAATATAATTTCCTTATTTTTTAACATAAAAAACCTCTTTAAAAAAAACACCCATTTTTGTGGGTGCCTTAATATTAATATTATTATTATAAGAGAACAAAATTATAATGTCAAATTAATATTATTAATAAGTGTCATCAACTTAACTCCATTTTTGCTCGTAGATTTGCGATGTAGTGGTCCATATAAGCCCAGTCGGGCTCGCCCAGAGCGGGAGTTGTGGGAAGCAATATGGTTTCTTTTTTTAGTGTATTTAGGAAACACTGTGAGTTATAACTATACTTTGAACCAAGTTGTTTTATCAAAGCACATACAAATAATGCTATATTCTTATTTAGTTGTTTATGGTATATTTTATTTACCGCTCCATGTCCCCTACCTAAAAAATCATTTTCTTGGTAAAATGAAGAACAATCCAAAGAAGATACTGTAATACAATTACCTTTATCTAATTCTTCATCACTTTTAACATATCCTTGAATGCCGTTATTTACACTTTGGGAAGTAATAAAAGGAATTGTTCCTTTTTTATATTTTGTTATCTCTCTTGTTTTTGTTGACAACACCTCAAACACATCTTCCACACAGAATTCTCGCCATTTGGTTGTGGATATTTTGTGTATCTGGGTTGCTCTTATTTTATCAAGTAAGGCAACTATATCACCCCCCCCCTCTCCCCCAACGCCGCCTCTAACTTCATATTCTGCCGCAAGTTTGCGATGTAGTGGTCCATATAAGCCCAGTCTGGTTGACCGATAAGAGTGATAGGGAGTGTGATTTTTTGTTTTTTCAAACTCATTTCACTTACAATTTTATTGTATCCATAATAAACTCGTTGTTTTTCAAGTATGGATTTCAAAAATAAGCCTATATTTTCATTACTTAAATTGTTATGCCTTATGGTTAATACATGGTCACAAGCCAAAAAATAATCCTCCTTACGCCAAAATACATTACAAAACATATCTATACTTAAACATCTCCCAGCGTTTAATTTATCTTTCATATATTCTCCAACATAACCACAAATACCATTAGCGTCCCTTTGCCTTGAAATATGAGGAATTGTCCCATTGGATATATATTTTAATTTGTTT
>JAITOR010000053.1 GCA_031289855.1 Rickettsiales bacterium | reverse complement strand
GTAAGTTAAATTTAATAGATGACAAGTTTACATTCTTTGCGGCGAATATAAAGAGGTATTTTGAAGAAGGACAAGTGGGAGGAGGAGAACAACAATATGGAGAGGAAGAAGAGGGAATTGTGGAAGAGGAACCACAATCTCAACAACAAATATAAAATTATATGACAAAAATTATTTCAATAGTAAATCAAAAAGGTGGCGTAGGAAAAACGACCACTACGACCAATTTGGCTGCCGTATTTGCTGATAAAAAAAAAATATTGGTGATTGATTTTGACCCGCAGGGAAATTCAAGTAGTGGTTTAGGAGTAAAAGATAGTAAAAATGACATTTATAGGGTTTTATCGGATGAAATAATAGCCGAAAAAGCCATTATGAAAACCTCAATTCCAAATTTGGATATTATACCTTGTAGCATTGATTTAGCAAGTGCAGAAATTGAATTGGCAACACAAGAAAAACGGGAGTTTTTTTTAAAAAACAAAATATCGTCCATTGCGAATAAATATGATATAATTTTAATTGATTGTCCTCCGTCATTAGGGCTTTTAACTATAAATTCACTTGTGGCTTCAACTCATATTTTAGTGCCTTTGCAATGTGAGTTTTTTGCTATGGAAGGAATTGTAAATTTGCTTGATACGGCCAAAAGAGTAGAACAAAATTTTAATCATGGCTTAAAAGTTGATGGCGTGATTTTAACTATGTATAGCAAAGGTTTAAAACTTACAATAGATGCTGAAAATGATATTAGAAAAACATTGGGTAATGTGGTGTATAAAACGGTTATTCCGAGAAATGTAGATTTGTCGGTGGCAACTTCATTTGGTATACCAGCAGTAAAACAAAATTCAAAATGTGCTGGTTCAATTGCTTATATAGAACTTGGAAAAGAGATTTTGAGCAAAATATGATGGACCCTGTAATATTTTGTATAGGAAATTTATGTGTTAGATGGTATTCAATGGCATATATCGTTGGTATAATAGGTGGATGGTATTTAATCAAAAATTATAACAATAAAATCGAACTTTTTGATGCAAAAAAAATTGAAGATGATGCATTTTTTTATGTCATATTTGGCATAATATTAGGTGGCAGATTAGGATATGTTATGTTTTATAACTTTTCATATTACATTAGACATTTATTGGATATTTTTAAAGTATGGGAAGGTGGCATGAGTTTTCATGGAGGAATGCTTGGGGTAATCTGTGGATGTTATTTGTTGGCAAAAAAACATAAAATAAATTTTTTATCTTTCATTGATTTAATTTCAGCAGTGGCTCCAATAGGACTTTTCTTTGGTAGAATTGCAAATTTTATAAATCAGGAATTGTATGGAAGGGCGACAAATTCTTCTTTTGGTATAGTATTTGCGGGAACTGATGGAATACCGAGGCACCCAAGCCAATTATATGAAGCATTTTTTGAAGGTTTTGTGTTATTTTTTATAATGTTGTATTTTGTAAAAAGAAAAAACAATATTGTAAAAAATGAAAAAAAAGGTTTTTTAACAGGATTTGCAATATCCTATTATGGTATGGTAAGGTTTTTTATAGAATTTTTTAGAGAACCTGATGCACAAATTGGATATATATTTAATTATTTCACAATGGGGCAAATTTTATGCTTACCAATGGTTGCAATTGGACTATATTTAATGTTTAAAAAAAAATAAAGTGATTAATATTTTCTTTTTTTTATTTTCAAATATTTTTTCCTCATCAAATCTCTCTTATTTTTATCAATTATAAAGACACACATGAAATTCACGAGAAATTTTGGATATTTTTTTTGAATCATAGATTCCATTTCAATGGACGCAACTTTCCTACAAGAGTTGATTTCTCTTTTAAAACTTTGTTGTAAGTATCCAAAATCAATCAAATAATCAATAAAATCATTTCTATCAACCTGTAAATCATCTTCATTATACAAATACCCGTTTTCATCAAAAAATCTTTTTAAATAAAAATTTACACCAATTATAGAATTTACCATAGAATAAGTATTGGCATCTGCTATTGGTGAAACATTTGCTTCTATATAAAAAACTTTATGTTCCTTCAATCTATCTATATTGCTTTGACAAACGATTCCGCATAAAACATCATTACGACCAAGCATAATAACTTCACTACCATTTTGTAAAAAAAGCGATTGATGCAAAGCACTTCCACTCACTCCTGCCAATACTTTGCAATTTTTCAACAATGACATCTGTTGTGCGATACTATATTTGTTGGGATGTATTATTTCAAAACCATTTTTTCTAAAAATGTTTTCAATTTGTTGCTCTCCATAAATTTTTCGATTCACTAAAACGTCGGATCTGTTTCTATTGTTGTCAAATGAAGTTCTTGAAAAATAAATTTTTTCATAATTATATGTGTTTGGAGCATTGCTCCTTAAATAATCTCCAATTTTACAAAATTGAAAATTCGCCTTGGCATTCCCCCAAGTAAAAGATGGCTCTGGAACAAAACATTTTTTAAATTGACAAACATTTACGTCAGTTAAAATCATTATTTGTTCCTTTTGAAAACCAAGTAATATTAAAAAATCAAACCATTTTTCCCATTTTTCGCAGGTTAAAACAATTTTTAGATTCTTCAAATGCCTGTATCTATCGTCAAATAAATACCAAAATTTATCCAATGTGGCCACTAAAAAATGTCCATATTCCACTGCTCCTTTTTCACAATTTATTACAACAATTTCTTCATCCACATATTTTATTTCATTTATGAATTTATTTTCCAGAGTTTCACCATCGATTCTTTTCAAATTTTTATCGTATAA
>JAITOR010000033.1 GCA_031289855.1 Rickettsiales bacterium | reverse complement strand
ATGAAAAGTATGTAAAAAAACAAAAAAAGTTTATGATTCATGACGAAAGCAACAAAGTTGCAGTAGGAGACGAAGTAATAATAAAAGAAAGCAAACCAATATCAAAAACAAAATGTTGGATAATAAAATAATACCATTAAGATATAGTGATGGTTGGGGCAATAAATCAGTAAATAATTTATTTGATGCCATAAATAAAGCAAGAAATATACCCCTTGAAAGATTTTTGTTTGCAATGGGAATTAGATATTTAGGCGAAGTAAATGCAAAAATAATTGCAAAAAATTATGTTAGTCTTGATAACTTTTTAACACAAATACAAAATGCCCATAATAGACAAAGTGATGAGTACGCTACTTTTATTGGAATTGATGGAATCGGAGAAAAAATTGGAAACAGCATTATTGAAAGCTTTTATGACAAAAAAAAAGATGGTGATACCTCTAAAAGCACCGAAAATTCAATTATTGATATGATGAATGAATTAAAAAAATATGTGAATATAATTGATTATACTTCTAAAACAACGGGCAAAAAACTTGAAGGAAAAAATGTTTTATTCACGGGAACCCTAACAATGATGACAAGAACCGAAGCAAAAGCAAGAGCAGAAGAGCATGGTGCAAAGGTTGTGAGTACCATATCAAATAAAACTGATTTTTTAATCGCTGGAGATGATGCGGGAAGCAAATTAAAAAAAGCAGAAGAAATGGAAATAAAAATTTTAAGTGAAAAAGAATGGTTGGAAATAATTAAATAATTTATCTTTTAAACACGCCCACAACCTCTAAATGGTTTGTACCATAAAATTGGTCAATTCCTTTACTCTCTTCCATAATATAACCTCCATTTTTCAATACTTCGATATCCTCAAAAAAAGTTTTTGGATTGCAAGACACCATTACAACATTTTTAATGTTACTCCTTGCCAAATATTTGCATTGCTCTCCCGCTCCATTTCTTGGTGGATTAATGACAATTCCATCGAATTTATTCAATTCTTCCACAAGCAATGGTTGATTTACTAAATCTCTCGTTTTTGCCTTTATATTCCTATCACCAATATTCTTTTTTAAAAGATTTATCATCTGTTCCGCACCTTCATAACAACTAACATTAGCATGTTTCGACAAAGGAAAAGTATAGGTTCCTACACCACAATACAAATCCAATACATTTTTGCAATTTTTCAAATTTTTAGTCACCAAATCAATAATGGCATTTTGCCCCAGTTTTGTTGCCTGTAAAAACACATTTCCATCCACCTCAACTTTTACATCATCAAACTCAACAATTGGATTTATCCTTTGCAGATACAAACTTGAATTACAAGACAATATTATAATGTTACCATTTTCACCCAAAAATTTATTCAATTTTTCGGATTCCGGCTGTTTCCCTATTAATAAAATACCAAGTCCATTATCATATTGTGTAATTGCGACCTTCATTTTAAATGTTTTTACTTTTGATATAATGGCATTTATTTCAGGGCTTAACATCAGACAATTATCTATTTCAACGAGTTCGTTTGTGTTTTTTTGAAAAAATCCAAGTTTACCGTTTTTTTCATTTAAAACAACTCTTCGTCGCATTCCATATCCAGTTTTTACCACATCAGAACCACATAATCGTTTTTTAAAATCGTAATACACTTCATCTTTTAAATGCAATAAATTACAACCTCCACATTTTTCATAGTAAGGGCACAAAATTTCTTGCCTATCTTTTGATTTTTTTACAATTACATTGTTGTCAATAATGTCTCCAATGGCAGTTTTATCTACAAAAATTTTTTTACCATCAAGCAATCCCCAACCGATTCCAACATTATTTATTCCTACTATTTCCATTCAATATTTATGAATGATAATAATAAATTGTCAAGAATATATAATATTTCATATTTTTTTAAAATTTATTTTCAAATCATCCTCCCATATTATTTTTGTTAATCATAATGATATATATTGCTATATCATACTTTTATTATATACCATAAATACAAATCATGGAAGTACTTTTTGAAAATAAATTTTACACATAACGTTTTATTATATTTTTAATCTTTTTTTCATAATAACTTATTTTTCAAAAACACTTTTTTCTGGAAACATATCCTCCAAAAAGTTTTGAAACAACTTCAACTCTTGTTCCGTTGTTTTTTCACTATCTTCTATGGCAAATGTTTTTGGTTTGTATTTTTTAATCTCCTTCAATAGTAAAATATTTTTCAAACATCCTGCATGAGTTTCCATGTTCATTATTTTTTTTCTATAACCAAAAAAATTCAAAAACCTCACAAAACCATCGACTGGATATCTTTTTTGAGCCCTCAATATAGATTTTCCTTGCAAAACAGCCTCTTTTTGCAAATCAATTCTATGGTATTTTTCGCCCGTATATCTCAAATGACAACCAATTGTAATTTGCACCTTTTCCTCATTTTGCCTTTTAATATTCTTAACCATCGACTTTGTAAATGGAGTTGGGTTATGCAGAAGATCATACTTAACTAATGGCTTTTCGCTGTTTGCCCCCCCCCCCCCCCCTTTTTTTATCAATTGTTTTAAAGTCAACTTAAAATGATGTTTGTGCATGTAAAAAATTGGTCTATTACCATTAAAAAAATCTTTTTCTTCACAAAAATTTCCAAACAAAAAATCATCATTCAAATAAATATATTTTTCATTTAAATCTGGTATATTATCAATACAAAGCTCTATTGCAATAGAATTGTAGTTTGGAATTGAAGTTGATGGCATAATTTCAGTATGATCCACAATATGTATTTTTGGATGTTCTGTATTCAACCAATCGGGTTTTTGTTTATAGGTCACAATATAAATATTATCCACAAAAGGAACATATTTTTCAACACTACGCAAAGAATATTTCAACTCATCATTACTTCTATATCTTGCATTGCTTGTATTATGAAAATGCAAATAATCTTTATTTAAACCAAAAAACTCATCCTTTTCTTTTTGCCACGACACATCATTAGAATCGCACCAAAGATACACTAAATCAACCTTCATACTCGTTATATATATGTTTTTAATGCATTGTCAATAAATATTTATTAATTTGACATTTTAACTATTACTCATTATATATTAGAAGATGATGAAATATAATAATATTTTTGCAACATTTTTTTTCCCGAGAGGGGATATAGAACATTGAAAAACGATTATTGTATTATTAATTTTTAAAAAATAAAAATGTCATTGAAAAAAGAAATAAAAGGTGCAAATGAAGCGGTTGCTTTGGCTGTGCTACATTCTGGAGTTAGCGATGCAAATGCTTATCCAGGAACTCCTTCAACTGAGATTATGACTTATATCATAAAAAATTCCAAATTGGGACACTGGACCTCCAATGAAAAAGTATCATTGGAAACTGCATTAGGTGTTTCTTACGTTGGAGGAAGAGCATTTATAAGCATGAAACATGTTGGATTGAATGCGGCGGCAGATCCTTTGTTATCAGGTTCAACTTTTAAAATAAATGGTGGAGTAGTAATTGTTGTTGCTGACGATCCAAGTATGTATTCTTCACAAAATGAACAGGATTCACGATACTATGCGGATTTTGCGAGAATTCCATGTCTTGAACCATCAACGGTGCAAGAAAGTTATGATATGGTTAGGGATGCTTTTGAAATTTCAGAGGAATTGAATAAACCTGTTATCGTAAAAATGACCACCCGCTTATCACATTCGAAGGATGCTTTAATTGAGCGAGAGCCATTGGAAAAGATTATAAAACCCTTGGGGAATCCAACAGATTGGAACAGTGTACCAGCCTATAGTAAAAAAAGCTATGCAAGAAGCTTATCGAGAATTCCTGATATGGAAAAAATTGCCGAAACAAGCAAATACAATACATGCAGAAATACAAACTCAAAAGTTGGTGTAATAACAACTGGAATTGCAAAGGAACATTATTTAGAATTAAAAAATGACCTATCACATTTGCATATCGGTGCATATCCTATACCGCAAAAATTAGTGCAAGAATTTGCTAAAAATCTTGACGAAATTATTGTAATTGAGGAAGGTTACCCTTATGTTGAAAGGTATTTACGAGGTCTTTTGCCTACAAAACAAAAAATTAAAGGCAAAGTTGATGGAACTTTGAATTTTATTGGTGAAATGACAACTGATGCCATAAGGGTCGCGTTGAATCCAAATTACAAAATACCAGAGGCAATAAAACCTGATTTTTCATTGGTGGGACGACCACCACAATTATGTACTGGTTGCCCACATGGCGATTCATTCAAGGTGATTAAGGCAGTGGTCGAAGAAAACAAAAAAATAGTAGTAAATGGCGATATTGGTTGTTATTCTTTGGGAACTTTACCTCCTTATAATGTGCCAATGACATTGGTGGAAATGGGTTCTTCCATTGGCATGGGAATTGGTAGTGCCATTTGTGGTAAAGATGTAATTGCCGTAATCGGTGATGGAACCTTTATACATTCAGGCATGACAAGTCTTGTGGATTGTGTGGCCAATAATTTAAAAATCACAATCATAATATTGGATAACCAAGCAACAGCAATGACTGGAGGACAACCACAAATTTTACCTTCTCAACGACTGGCTGAAATTATAAAAGCCATAGGAGTTGATGCCGAGCATGTAAAAGAATTTATACCACTACCCACAAAGCATAATGAAAATGTAGCATTGTTAAAGCAAGAATTGGCTTACAATGGAGTTTCAGTGCTAATTGGAAAACGAGAATGTATGGAAACATTAAGAAAAAGGAGTTCAAAATGAAATATGATATAGTTTTATGTGGTGTTGGTGGACAAGGCATTGTGCTTGTGTCAAATTTATTAATCAAAGTGGCAGAAAAGAGTGGACTTAATGTAAAACAAAGTGAAATACATGGAATGGCACAACGAGGTGGAGCCGTTTCTGCTCTTATTAGAATAAACGATGAAGAAGTGCATAGTCCAATTATTTCAAAAGGACAAGCAGATATTATTATCAGCATGGAACCATTGGAAATTTTTAGATATTTAGATTTTGCGAACAGTGAAACAAAATTAATTGTAAGTGGCGAACCTTTTAACAATATATCAAATTACCCAGAATTATCGGTTATACTTTCAAATTTAAAAAAATTGAATGCTTATGTGATTGATAAAGCAGATAATATTATGTTGGCGGGAGCAACATCTAATGCAATGAATATTAAATTTGAAGTGTTTGAGGAAAGTTTAAAAGAACTGTTCACAAAAAAAAGTGAAGATGTATTGATGAAGGTTTTGGCTGAATTAAAAAATGGAAAGGAAATTGGAGAAAAATTGGGAATTAAATAATGAGATATCAATAAATTTCTCCCCCCATATCTCTTTCAACCTCTAATACTTCACCCATTAAATGTAATGAACCAGCAATAACAACCCTCACATTGTCCTTGTGGTTATTTTTTATGTATTTTAATGCATCTATAAAATTACCATCAATCGCCACAACATTATTCCACCCTAAACTAATAAATTCTTGCTTAAAATCTTCAGGAGGCCTTGTGGCCTCTTCATCATGCATTTGTATTGTAAGAACTAAATCAAAACATTTTTCTAAATTGTTAATGAATAATGTGCTGTTTTTCCTGGACAACATAGATGTGATGAGAATATTGAATTTTTGTTGTTGCGTTCTGTAAAAATCGTCATTAGATGATAAAATGAATGTTTTTTTTTGTTCCAATAGCCAATCCTTTAATACTCTTGCTCCGCTATCATTATGGGCTCCATCTATTACAAATTCAGTATTTTTCGGCAAATATTGTAATAATTTTGATTTTGACATATTCTGCAATCGCCCCAACCAATGAGTATTTTTCAACCCCAACCCAATACTTTCATCACTAATTTTAATTTTATCTTGCGCCAATAAAGCAGCAATCGCCCCGCCTGCATTTTCAATTTGATGTTCCCCATAAAGTCTTGGCGTCGGTAGTTTTAAAGTTTTACCAAATCCTTCAAAAATAAAACCATAATCAGTTTTTTCAACATTAAAATCCCTACCAAATGCATAAATTTTGTTATTTTTTTCTTTACCATTTTTCAACAAAACTTGTAAAGCATCTTGCTCTTGTTTTCCGATGATTAAAATCCCATTTTCTTTAAGAATTCCGGCTTTTTCCACCGCTATCAATTCCCTTGTGGCACCAAGTGTTTTGCAATGGTCTAATGAAATATACGTAATTATAGAAACTAAACTATTTTTAAAGGCATTTGTGGCATCAAGTCTCCCACCCATTCCAACCTCCAAAACACAAGCTACAGCAGGATTTTCACTAAACATTTTACTTGCCAAAGCAAATATACCTTCAAAATAACTCACTTGCAAACCATTAGCATCGGCAAAATCTTTCAATTTCTGTGCCACTTCATTCGCATATTCATCAGTAATTATCTTGCTTGATACTTCAATTCTTTCATTCCATTCTACTATATGGGGCGAAGTAAAACGATGAACTAAATAACCATTAGCCTCTAATATATACTTGATGAAAGCGGTGGTAGAACCCTTACCATTCGTTCCAGTGATATGAAAAATTGGAGGTAGTTTTGTTTCATCCATTTTCATGGCATCAAAAAACATTTGCATTCTTTCAAGACCATAACGAGGCATTCCCCCATCCAATTGATATTTAGGCCAAAAAATTTTTTTCATAAATTGATAATACAAAATATTTTATTATTTACAAATCTATTTTACTATAATTTTTTGATGGATTAATTCCTATAATTTTATCTTTTAAAATACTATTAAATGCGGGTTTTGATTTTATAATCAAATACCAATTTTTCATTTTATGATATTTTTTCCAACTAATTTCCCCCAAATAATCCAAAACCGATAAATATGTCGCAATAGTTAAATCAGCCAATGTAAATTCACTTGATGATACATTGTCGTTTTTTTGCAATATCTCTTCCACATAATTTAAATAATAATTTAAAATCTCTTGTGCTTTTTTTATTTTTTCCAAACTTTGCTTTTCATTTGTAAAAATTTTTTCAATCTTTTCTATAAACATTGTTTTAAAAACATCATTAAAAAATTCCTTATCAAAAAGCATTATTAATCTTTTTGCCTCAAACTCATTTTTACCATAAAATTTTTTACTTACTAAAAAATCACTAATCACATATCCATCACATATTGAAACATCCTTGTTTTTGTCATATAAAGTTGGAGCAGAATATCCAACAGGTAAACACTCGTTTAAATCCCATGGCTTTATTTCTATTAATTCATGTTCCAAACTTAAATGTTCGAGTAAAAATCTAATTCTTCTTGAAATGGGACATAACGGATAATGATATAATATGTAACTCATAATAACTTGATTTTAATATTTTATTTTATATAATACAAATATAAATTTAAAATTTTTAATTATGGCTGGCGGCAGAATTAGTAGCGATCCTTTATTCTTAGGTCTTACAAGACCAAGTATGATTTTAGGTGTAACATATGTGTTTGCTGGTATGGAATTACTATCATCAATGGCACTATTCGTTATGACTTCCAACTTTATTTATTTGTTAGTTATGTTGCCAACTTTACATGGAATTGCCTATATTATTTGCATGAAAGAACCGCTAATGCTTGAAATGGTTATTATGAAAACAAGTAATTTTTCAAAGTGTAGAAATAGGAGTTTTTATAGTGGAACCAATAGTTATGACACTTATTAAGAAACAACGGGCTTACAGATTTGGACTTTTGACTGAATATTATATAATTTGTTATCTGTTTTTTTGTGGTTATCTGTTGTTGAAACATAGATATAAAACATATCTTGGAGAAATAGATTTGATTTTCAAAAAGGGTAAAACGATAATTGCTGTGGAAGTTAAAGGTAGAAAAAATAAAGATGCAACAATTGAAAACACGATTACAAAAAAACAATTTGAACGAATTTATAATGGATTGAATATTTTTTTATCACAAAATGATAAGTATAACAGATATGACTTGAGAATAGATGCTGTGATGGTGAGGGGAATTTTAAATATTGAATATAAAAAAAATAGTTTTTATTTGTAATTATAAATTAGTTACAAATCATTCTCCCCCAAAGGAGAGAATGATTACTATAATATTCATTTAATTTTATCAAATAAATTTCCAAATATACTTCCCAATGTATCTTTTTTAATTTCATCACCAGTATATTGATCAACGAATACATCTTCTTTATCTTCACTTTCAACTATCTCATTTAAAGGTTTTAAAGATATTTCAAATTTACCAGTTTTTGTATCAAAAATATAAACTTTTCCTTCCACAATTTCACTAACTTTGAATTTATCCGTTTTTTGTTCTTTTTTGTCTTTTGATATGTAAGATTTTTTGATAAGTGCTTTAAGTCCAGTAATTTCAGACTCAACCTCTAACAAATCTTTTTTAACAATTTTAACAATTGCTTTTACATCTACACCTTTTTCATATTTTTTAACTTCTTCTTTTAAGTTAATTTTTAATTGTTTAATGCCAACTGCAATTCTTTCTTGTTCGTAATCAGTGGATAATAATACAACTTGAATTTTATCACCTTTGTTGTATTTTTTAATATCATCCTCAAATTCCAAATCTGAAATATGTAATAAAGCATCCAATCCACCTTCCAATTCAACAAATAAACCAAATTCAGTAGAGTTTTTAACTACACCATCCAATATATCACCAACTTCATGTTTGTCAGCAAATATTTTCCAAGGATTTTCAGTGGTTTGTTTAATACCTAATGAAATTCTATGATGTTCGGTATCAATTTCTAATACCATAACATTAATTTCTTGTCCCACAGATAATATTTTTGCAGGAGAAAGATTATTTTTAAACCAAGAAATTTCACTAATATGAACTAAACCTTCGATTCCATTGTCTATTTCAACAAATACACCATATTGTGCAATGGAAGTTACTTTACCTTTTGTAACTTTTCCGGTAGGATATTTTTCAGTAATTGTTGTCCATGGATTTTCTTGTAACTGTTTCATACCAAGTGATACTTTTTTGGCTTCTGCATCATATTTAATCACTTGAACTTTTACACTTTCACCCACTTTTAATACATCACTTGGATGTCTAATTCTACACCAAGAAATGTCAGTCAAATGTAATAAACCATCAAAACTTCCAAAATCAATAAATGCACCATAATCAGTCAAGTTTTTAACCACACCTTCCAATGTATCTCCAATTTGAATTTTCGAAAGAATTTCAACCTTTTCCTTATTTCTAACTTCATCTAAAATTGCTCTTTTTGATACCACAACATTGCCTCTTGCATCATCAACTTTTAATACCACAAATTTTTCTTTTTGTCCAATTAAACCAGCAATATTTGATAAATCTCCTGGATCAATTTGAGATTTTGGTAAAAATGCGATTACACTGTTCACATCAATCGCAAAACCACCCTTTACTTTACCTAAAATTTTGCCCTCAATAGTGGTGGCATCAGTAATGTATTGTTTTAAATTATTCCAAGTTTGAATTTTTTTTGCATTTTCATGAGAAATTAACAATTCTCCTTTTTTATTTTCAATTTTATTTAATAAAACATCAACCACATCGTTTATTTTTATATTTTCATCTTTAAATTCACTTATAGGAATATAACCTATTGATTTTGAACCAATATCAATTCCAACAACTTTGTCATCAATACTGATGACAATGCCTTTTAAAATACTACCTTCCTCAAAAGATTGCACTCCGTCACTAAATTCGGCCAATAAAGTACCAAAATCTTTTTCTAAATAATTTTTTACCATATTTATTTACCATACACACAGGGTAGTTAATCACAATATTCCAACATCACATAAAACCCCCATTTATTATTATGGAGAGGGTGGAATATATTTTCATGATAATACATGTTATTTTATAAAGCAAATTATTTTATTTGACTATTAAAACAAATTGCACTATTAAATCAATTAAGATAAACTTTATTATAATAGTTATGAAAATTTGTGTAATTGGAACTGGATATGTTGGACTTGTGGCTGGTGCTTGTTTTGCTGAAATGGGAAATGATGTTATCTGTGTTGACAATGATTTAAAAAAAATTGAAAAACTTGAAAAAGGTATAATTCCAATTTATGAACCAGGTCTTGATGATTTGGTGCTAAATAATTTTAAGAATAAAAAATTAATTTTTACAAATAGCACAAAAGATGCGGTGGAAAAATCACAAGTAATTTTTATTGCCGTAGGGACTCCACAAGGTGAAGATGGTTCTGCTGACTTGAAATATGTAGAACAAGTGGCAAAAGATATTGGAAAAAACATAAACGAATACAAGGTTATAGTTGACAAATCAACTGTTCCTGTTGGCACGGCAGAAAAGGTAAAAAATATAATTGCAAACTTAACGGATAAAGAATTTGATGTGGTTTCTAATCCTGAATTTTTAAAACAAGGAATGGCAGTAAAAGATTTTTTAAACCCAGATAGGGTTGTAATTGGTAGTGATACACAAAAAAGCACAAGTATAATGTTAGACTTATATAAGTCAATATCAAATAATATAATTACCATGGACACAAAATCAGCAGAATTAGTGAAATATGCCTCTAATTCATTTCTTGCAGTAAAAATTAGCTATGCAAATGAAATTGCAAATTTATGTGAAAAATTAGGTGCAGACATGAATAAAGTTAGAGTAGGAATGTGCGCTGACAAAAGAATTGGAAGTGAATTTTTGTTCCCTGGGTTAGGTTATGGCGGAAGTTGTTTCCCCAAGGATGTAAAGGCGATTTCAAAAATAGCAAAAGATAATGGGGTAGAATGTGCTATTATTGATGCTGCTGATAAAATAAATAAAAAACAAAGATTGAAATTTGTAGATAAAATTTTTAAAATATTTGGCAACGATTTAACTGGAAAAACTTTTGCAGTATGGGGATTGGCGTTCAAACCTGAAACTAATGATATGCGAGAAGCCCCTTCAATTACAATTATTAATTTGTTGGTGGAACATGGTGCAAAGATTAAAACCTACGATCCACAAGCATTTGAAATCGCAAAAACTATATTTGAAAATAAAATTATGTATAGTGAAAATGCAATGGATGCTGTTACTGATGCTGATGCATTGTTGTTAATTACCGAATGGAAAGAATTTAAAAATCCAAATTTTGATGAGATAAAAAGAAAATTAAGAACACCCATAATTTTTGATGGTAGAAATATTTATAATAGAAAAGAATTAGAAAATAAGGGATTTCAATATTTACAAGTGGGGAAAAAGGATTAGAGGGAGGAGGGAAATATATAAAAAACAAAATATAACTAACTTTGTTAAATTACAAAATTATTTTAAGTGGTACTTCCGTAGTTAATTTAAATAATGTATAATATAAATACATTAAACAAAATAAATGTAAGGAGGATAAATTGAAAAAAAATTATAAAAAATTAAAGTAATTATCATTTGACATTTCACATACTACAAATATAATACCATATATATAATATTTTTATTTTATGGTAAATGGTAAAATTATTGGTGCGGGCTCGTTCTTACCCAATAAAATAATGACTAATTTTGATTTAGAGGAAATTGTTGAGACAAGCGATGAGTGGATTTTTGAACGAAGCGGTATTAGAGAACGACGAATGGCAACAAAGGATGAGTTGACATCTGATTTAGCTCTAAATGCCTCGTTAAGTGCCATAAATAATGCCGGAATTAATAAGGATGATATTGATTTAATAATTGTGGCCACCACAACCCCAGATAGGACATTTCCAGCCACTGCCACGATTTTACAAAACAAACTTGAAATTGCCACTGGTTTCGCATTTGATATACAAGCTGTATGTTCTGGCTTCGTTTATGCCTTAAATGTGGCTGACAATTTCATCAAAACGGGACAAATAAAAACTGCATTGGTGGTGGGTGCTGAAACTTTAACCAAAATTGTAGATTGGAGCGATAGAACCACTTGTGTACTTTTTGGTGATGGTGCGGGAGCCGTAATTTTACAATCTACGGATGAAGATAGAGGAATTTTAAGTTGCCAATTACATTCTGATGGAAAATATGGTAATATTTTAAATACCACCGGTGGTGTATCAATGAATCAAAGAACTGGACATATTTATATGGAGGGAAAAGAGGTTTTTAAACTTGCCATTAACAAAATGAGCGATTGTATAATTAACAATTTAAAAAAATGTAATTTAACTATTGATGATATCGATTTATTCATTCCCCATCAGGCAAATATTAGAATTATAGATGGTGTAGGTGATAAATTAAAGTTGCCGAAAGAAAAAGTTATAACTACACTTGAAAAAATAGGAAACACTTCTGCTGCTTCAATTCCAATTGCCATAGAATATGCCTTAAAAAACAATAAAATTAAAGATGGAAATATAGTTGTTTTGGATGCACTTGGTGGCGGTTTGACATGGGGAAGTATCATTATTAAATGGTAAATATGAAAAAGTTTTTAGTTTTTATATTTGTGTTGTTTGTGATAGCCTGCTCCAATGATAATGATACATTAGGGCGAAATGATAAGTGGTGGCAGGATAGACATCAACAAATTGTGGAAAAAATAAAGAATGAAAAGTTTGATATAGCATTTTTAGGTGATAGTATTACTCATTTTTGGGAACAGGAAGGAATTGATTCTTGGATTGAAATTAGTGAAAAATATAAAATAATCAATGAAGGAATAGCAGGAGATAAAACTGGAAATTTGTTATGGAGATTGCAAAATGGAGCATTAGCCAATGCTAAAATAACAATAATAATGATTGGAACAAATAATTTATGGCATGGAAATAATACTCCAAAAAAAACAGCAAATAAAATAAAAACAATCGTTAAATACATAAATAAAAATACAAAAACAAAAATTATTTTGTTATCTATAATTCCATCAACTGATGAAAATTTAAATAAAAAGTTTAATGAGTTAAATGAATATTTGAAAGAAATTAAAAATGTTGATTATTTGGATATTTCAAAATTATATCAAGATACGGATGGAAATGTTGCAGAAATAAATTACAAAGACATCGTGCATTTATCTGTCGATGGATATAAAAAAGAAAAAGAAGAATTGTTAAAATTTATAAAATAACTTTATCCAATTGTTGCCACAAGCACAGCTTTTATTGTATGCATTCTATTTTCAGCTTCGTCAAATACAACTGAATTTTTACTTCTAAAAACCTCATCAGTCACTTCACAAATATCAACCTTTTCTTCTTTCATAACTTTTTTTGCCACCGAAGTTTCTAAATTATGAAAACTTGGCAAACAATGCATAAAAATTATATCTTTATTGCCAGTTTTTTTAAGCATATCGGCATTTACTTGGTATTTTTTAAGCAATTTAACTCGTTCGGCATAACTAACCTTTTCACCTATTGAAACCCATACATCAGTATAAATCACATCTGCTCCCACCACATCTTTTATATCATCAGTTAATGTAATTTTTGCACCAGTTTCTTTCGCTATTGCAGTTACTTCTTTTACTAATTTTAAATTTGGACGAAGTTCTTTTGGGGACAAAATCACAAAATCCATACCCATTTTTACACAACCAATCATCAAAGAATTTGCCATATTATTCTTTCCATCACCAGTAAATACAAATTTGATTTTATTTAATGGCTTATTAACTTTTTCTCTTATGGTAAGTAAATCTGCTAAAATCTGCGTTGGATGGTAATCATCGGTTAAACCATTCCACACTGGCACACCAGAATATTTTGCCAAATCTTCCACCGTCGACTGTTTGTATCCTCTAAATTCTATTCCATCATACATTCTACCAAGCACCTTTGCTCCATCTTCAATGGTTTCCTTTGCAAAATTGCTATCATTTATGCCTAAAAATGTTACACCAGCACCCTCATCCAACGCCGCAACCTCAAAAGCACATCTTGTTCTTGTGGATGTTTTTTCAAACAATAAAAGTATATTTTTGCCATCTAATAATTTTTGCTTTACACCTGTTCTTTTTTTATTTTTTAAATCTCTTGATAAATCCAATAAATAAGTAATTTCTTCCGCTGTAAAATCTTTTAATGTTAAAAAACTCCTTCCCTTTATATTAATTGCCACTTTATGCTCCTTTTGAATTATTTGACCTATTGCATTGTATACTAAACTTATAAGTGTAAATGTCAAATAGTTTTACATTTTTCACAATTCTTCTTAACTCAATTATAATTGAAAAGTTGTTCTTTAAAAACACAAAAAAGAAGAAAATTGCTTCTCTTCTTTTTTCATTTTGTTATTACAATATATTGCTTTATTCGGCCTTTTTTGTAACTTCTTCTTTTACTTCTTCTTTTTTCGCTTCATCATCTTTCTTTACCACAACTTTTTCACCTTTTTTAATTTTAATTGCTTCCTCTTTTGTTCTTGCAACTATTATTTCTTTTTCAAAGAAAACCTCTGGATGTAATTCCACGTCAACAATATATTTTCCAACTTCTTTTATGGTTTCATTTACAGAAATATTTGTTTTTTTAAGCTGCAATTTTAACAAATCATTCAAATAAGTTGCAATTTTTGCACCAGAAATAGAACCATATAATTTTCCATCATCACCTGCATTTTCAATCAAAACTATTTCCCTTGTATTAATTTTATTTTTAATATCTTCTGCTGCCGCTTTATTTTCCGAATTTTGTTTTTCCAATTCTACTTTCCTTTGTTTGAAATATTCATAATTTTTATCAGTATAAAATAATGCAAAACCATTTGGAATCAACAAATTTTTACCATATCCATCCTTAACATCAACAACATCGCCAATGTCCCCTAATTTTCTAATCTTAGTTTTTAAAATAATTTTCATTATTTAACCTCCTCTTTCTTTTCAGTAAATGATAATAATGCTAAATTCCTTGCTCTTTTAATTGCTCGTGCTAACTTTCTTTGTTTTTTCATTGGCAAACCACTAACTCTACTTGATGTAATTTTACCTCTTTCACTTATATATTCGTTTAAAATCTTTAAATTTTTATAATCAATGTCGCTATCTTTTACATTATACAGAGGATCAATTTTATTTTTTCTAATAGAAACACCTTGATTTACAAGAGATATTTTCAAAAAATCTCCTCTTTCCTCTTGATTATTGTCATAACTTTTGTTCATAATTTCTCCTTATCTTTTTTCTTTTGCATTAACAGAAACAAATAATTTTGAAGGTTCTTTTGAAATTTCTTTAATCTTAAAAATTCCTTTTCTAATTACATTTTCTTCAAAACCCATAACTCTTTCAAGTTCAGCCACCGCTGGATACGGAGCATCAATATTTAAAAGCACATAATGTCCTTTTGAGTTTTTGTTAATCTTGTAAGCAAGTTCTCGTAATCCCCAATATTCCTTTGAGACTACCTTTCCCTTTCCTTGTTCCAAAATTTTGCTAAATTTAACAGTAAGATTATCTACATCATTTGCAGGTAAATCTTGACGAGTGATATACACTAATTCGTAAAACGGCATGGCTATCCTATTTAATTAATAAAATACAACAAACTTATAAAAAAGTTTATTACCTATTCACAGGATAAACTATTATTTTAATAATGCAAGTAAAAACTTTATTTTCTTTTTATTACAATTAAATTATTGTCTTTATAATATCTGAACAAACTGTTCATTTGCATATATCTAACATCAAATTCATCACTTTTTGTTGAAAAATATTTTTGATGTTTCAACAAATCTTCTGGCATTA
This sequence comes from Rickettsiales bacterium, assembly GCA_031289855.1. GTDB lineage: Bacteria > Pseudomonadota > Alphaproteobacteria > Rickettsiales > UBA1997 > JAIRSX01. The sequence continues at coordinate 712 of JAITOR010000033.1, read as the reverse complement.
CGTCTTCAATTACATATATTCCATCTTTTGATAAATAGTTAATACCATTTTCAAACATACAATTTTGAGCCTTAAATACATGCCAACCATCCTCAACCATCACATCAAATTTTTTGTCAATTTTGTCGAAATATTTTTTAATCGCTTCAGGTGAAGTTTGATCAATCCAATCTGTATAGATTCTTTCTTCTTGGAATAAAACCTCTTTATTTATGTCAGCTCCATAAATTTGTGCATTGGGAAAATATTCTCTCCATAATCTTAATGAGCCACCTGCTTTACATTGTTCGGAGTTTAAATACCCTATACCACATTCAAAAACGTTTTTTGCCGTAAATTTATATTCCATAAATAATACTTCATAAATTTGAGTATAAGTGTGATAATGCTGAATATTACGAACTCTCCCCTTATCACTTAAATATTTTTCAGCAATACAAGTTAAATCAGATGTTGATTTATTGTTTAACAATAACTTTAATACCTCAAACTCTGTTTTTTGATTCGCGATAACATCATCAATTCTCTCATCAATTTGTTTTTTTATTTCATTCGTAACAACAAAGTTATTATTTTTTCCTATTTTTTCCCTTCCATATTTTTCCCTAAAATGATGACGATTTTTCTTTTTATAAATAAAAGCACAACAGATATTTAATAACAATTTATTCATACAAACCTCCAAACAAATTGCTAAAGGAATAATGAATGA
>JAITOR010000020.1 GCA_031289855.1 Rickettsiales bacterium | reverse complement strand
TATTTTTTTAAATAAAAAAAATCAAATTTATTGAAAAATAATTTTTGTTTTTATTTGCTTTTATCCAAAATAATTTATTCCCACGGCTTTTCTTACCTCTTTTAATGTTTCACTTGCCTTTGACCTCGCTTTTTCATTACCTTCTTTTACTATTGCCTTCACCTGTTCTAAACTTATTTCCGCCCGTCTTTCTCTAATGGGCTTTAACTCTTTGTTCAAATCTTCAAAAAGCAAATTTTTCAATACCACATCGCCTAATCCACCTTTTTTATATTGTGATTTCATGTCCTCAACCTCATTTTTATTTTGATGAAATATATTTAAATATGTAAACACAACATTTCCTTCAACTTTTCCTGGATCACTAATTTTTATATGGGTTGGATCAGTATACATACTCATCACCTTCTCCTTTAAAGTTTTTTCATCATCTTTTAAATATATGCAATTTCCTAATGATTTTGACATTTTTGCATTACCATCAAGTCCAACAAGTCTTGGAGTTGTTGATAAAATAGCCTTACATTCCTTCAAAACCTCACCGCCATAAATGTTATTGAATTTTCTAACAATTTCATTAGTTTGCTCTATCATTGGCTGTTGATCTTCACCCACTGGCACCAATTCACCCTGAAAAGCCGTTATATCAGCCGCTTGACTAATTGGATAGCACATAAAACCAATAGGAATTCCTTCGCCAAACTTTTTTTGAATCAATTCAGCTTTGATGGTAGGATTTCGTTCGAGCCTTGCCGTACTCACTAAATTCATATACAAAATAGTTAATTCAGTTAATTCTGGCACCTGCGATTGTATAAAAAGTGCAGTAGTTTTAGGATTTAAACCAAGTGCAATATTATCTTTTATAACTTCAAACACATTGTCTTGTATTTTTTTTGGATTATCATAATTATCAGTCAAGGCCTGTATATCAGCTGACATGATAAACATCTCATACAAATTTAGATCTTGTAATTTTATCCTTTCTTTTAAACTACCAACATAATGTCCTATATGTAATGAACCTGTCGGTCTATCACCTGTCAAAACTACTTTTTTCATTTATTATGATAATTTTTGTTCTTTAAACAAGACATGCTTTCTAACTACTGGGTCATATTTTAAAAATTCCATTTTATTAGGTCTTTTTTTAGGATTTCTCCTTGCTAAATAATAATATCCAGTTCCCGCAGTGCTTACTAACTTAAACAAAACCGCAGGTCTTTTTTTCTTTTGAACTTTATCTGCCATAAATTTATATACATATTAACTATATGTATAATAAAATGTTTTTACAATAATTGCAAATTAATTCGATATTTATTTTATTTGCAATTAAAAAAAAAACTTATATTGTATAAATTGTTGTGGGTTCGTAGCTCAGATGGTAGAGCAGTTGACTCTTAATCAATTGGTCGGGGGTTCGAATCCCCCCGGACCCACCAAATAATATAACTCTGATAGATCGTCTAATGGTAGGACAAAGGATTCTGATTCCTTTTATTTAGGTTCGAGCCCTAATCTATCAACCATTCATTATTTTTTATTTCTTAAAAATGCCGGAATTGACAATTCTTCGTCATCAATAACATCTTTATTTTTCTTTTCTTCTTTGATTTTTTCTTTTTTACCAAACAACCTTCCAAATAATCCAAAATCTTCTTCCTCAACCTTTTCCTTATTTTCCTCTTCTTCTTCAATTTCTATTGAAATTGGTTTTTTAGAAAAATTACCAACCCTATTGTTATTTATAAAAATTGGCAATTGTGGTTGTCTTTCTATTGGTTTTTCCAGCGGCTCTTCAATCAGTTTCTTCGCCGAAACATGTTTTTCCACTACTCTTTCAATTGGCTTCTCCACCACCGCATATTTTTCTATTTTCTCATCATCAATACCAGCAGCAAAAACCATAACTCTAATTTTGCCCTCCAACTCTGGCACTACAGCCGTTCCAATTTTCATTATTTCATTTTTAATTTTAATTTTTTTTCTAATTTCATTTGAGGCCTCTTCGAATTCGAATAAAGTCATATCTGAACCACCTAATATATTGACTAAAATACCAGATGCAGAAGATATTACATTATTTTCCAATAACGGATTTAACAAAGCATTTTCCACAGCATTTAAGGCTCTTTTTTCACCAGTTCCTTCACCAGTTCCCATTATTGCTCGTCCCATTTTTTTAATTACCATTTTAACATCATTAAAATCTAATGTAATTAGACCACCTTGTGCAATTAAAGTTGCAATCCCTTTTACACCAGATGATAAAACTTTATCACTAATTTTAAACGCTTCTTCCAAAGTAGTTTCCTTATTTGCCACCTTAAATAAATTATTATTTGGCAAAACAATCATTGTATCCACATATTTTTGCAATTCTATAATTCCGTCTTCGGCATATTTTACTCTAATTTCGCTTTCATAATCAAATGGTTTTGTAATTACCGCCACAATCGAAATATCCATTTGTTTTGCGATTTTTGCTACAATTGGAGCACCACCAGTTCCTGTTCCACCGCCCATTCCGGTGGTAATAAATAATAGTTGTGTACCCTTTAATATTTCTTTAATTTCCTCAATAGACTCTTCTGTTGCAATTCTTCCAACCTCTGGAGAGGAACCCGAGCCTTGCCCTCTTGTTATTTGCTTTCCTAATTGGATTTTTTTATGTGCCTTTGTTTTAACAAGTGATTTAACATCCGTATTTGCAGCAATTAATTCTACACCCCCAATTTGTTCTTCAAACATATTGTTTATTGCATTACACCCGCCACCTCCAATTCCAAATACAACAATTTTTGTAATTTTGGAAAGCAAATCTTTTTCATCTAATGTAGAAATACTATTCATAATATATTTACAATATAATTAACAAATAATATAAAATCAAATTAATATTTATAATAAAATTAAATATTTTTTGCTTGTAAATTTATTACAAAAAAACCACACTCTTTCAAAAGAGAAAGAGTGTGGTTAAATGAAGTGTAGGATGACTATAATTTTCCTAATATCATAACGGGGAAATTATTTTGTTGTTGTCCTCAATTGTTGTTGACTCTCCAGTTGTTTT
>JAITOR010000012.1 GCA_031289855.1 Rickettsiales bacterium | reverse complement strand
GTAAATTTGATGTAATCTTTAATAATGGTGTATTACTGCTTGACATTCAAAAGTTTAACTCCCAATCCATTGTGGATGAACTCTTCACAGTCACAAAACAATATCAGGGGATGATTAGCAGCGACCAAGATGTTTTTAACATAGTGTTTAAAGGAAAATACAAGGAGTTGGAGAAGAGGTATAATCCCACATTGGTGGATCTTAAATTTTACAAAGTAAATAAAATGACTAAAGAATACAACAATACCACAAAAGAAGCAATGATATTCCACTTTAACGCTGGAAGTAAACCATGGAAATTTACAAATGTTGATTATGCAAAAGAATGGCTTTGGTTCTCAAAAATGGGAATCTTTTATGAAGAGATAAAAGAAAATCTTATAAAACAAACAATGAAATAAAAAATTGAAAAGATGACCACAAAGAAGAAAGTTATAATTTTTTGGTGAAGAGGAGAGAGAAAAAAAGTCTTCCACTTTTAATCATCTCCAAAATCTATCAATATATCCCTTCTTCCATTGGAATTTGGCTCACTCAACACTCCATTTTTCTCCAACCTTTCAATTACTTTTGCTGCCTTTGGATAACCAATTCCAAGCGCTGTTTGCAGATAACTTGCTGATGATTTTTTCTTCGTTTTTACAATTTCTAACGCCTGTTTATACAAAATATCATCCCTATCTTCTCCAAAATTAAATTCAGTATTCCCATTGTTAATTTCAATATTTGGTTCCAGTTCTTCTCCTTCCACATCAGTTGTTTTTTGCATATCATTAATGTATTGTGGCTCTATACCTTGCGATTTTATGAACGTAACGATTTTTTCAACTTCATTGTCGGAAACAAAAGGACCATGCACTCTTATGGTTTTTCCACCACTTGCCATATATAACATGTCACCCTTACCCAACAGTTGCTCTGCTCCATTTGCTCCAAGTATTGTTCTACTATCAATTGATGATGATACTTGAAAACCAATTCTTGAAGGGAAGTTAGATTTAATAACACCCGTAATTACATCCGTTGAAGGTCGTTGAGTGGCCATTATTAAATGAATGCCAGCTGCCCTTGCCTTTTGTGATATTCGTTGCACCGATGCTTCAATATCCTTCTTTGCCATTATCATTAAATCAGCCATTTCATCAATTATAATAACAAGATAAGGCATTTCCTTTGTTTGAATTTCAACTTCATTGTAAATTGGCTCACCTTTTTCATTGTCAAATCCAACCTGTATTTTTCTTGATAGTTTTTTATTATTTTTAACAGATTCTACCAATTGCTCATTGTAACCTTCAATGTTTCTAACTCCAAGTTGCGCCATAATTCTATACCTTTCATCCATTTCTTTGCAGGCCCATTTTAAAGCATTGTTTGCCTCATGAGGTCTAGTGATTACGGGTGTCAATAAATGTGGTATCCCATCATACACTGATAATTCCAACATTTTTGGGTCAATCATTATAAATTTGCATTGGGTTGGTGAAAATTTATATAACAAAGAGGCAATCATTGTATTTATACCCACTGATTTTCCACTACCGGTTGTGCCAGCCACCAATAAATGCGGTGTTTTTGTTAAGTCTATTACCACGGCTTTTCCCGATATATCCGTGCCAAGTATAATTGGTAAAATTGCCTTTGAATTTCTGTATTCTTCACTATTTATTAAAGTTTTAATATAAATTGTTTCACGAATTTTGTTAGGAATTTCAAAATTAAAAGCATTTTTGCTATTGGCGGTTGATATTCTTATTGACGCAACCTCCATTTCCCTTGCAAAATCGTTTTCAAGCCCAATGATTCTTGACCCTTTTGTGCCTGCTATCGGTTCAAATTCATACAGTGTAACGATTGGACCTATTTTTACATTTTGAGATATCTTCCCATCAACTCTGTAATTTTTTAAAACTTCTTTCAATTGCTTAAGTTGTGCGCTACATTCTTCCTTTGTAATGCTTGTATCAAATTGAGTTGGATTTTTTAATAGGTCTGCAATTGGCAATTTATAATCTTTTGTTTGAAAAAATTCCTTTTCACTGCTTTTAATTTCAGTTTTAGTTTCAAATACTATCTCATCTTTTGACACAATTGCAACTTTTGATGAAGATTGTTGAGGAACAACTATTTTTTTAGATGGAATTGGTTTTAAACTTTCATATATTTCTTCCTCTTTTGTTTCAACAAGATTTCTCCTCTTTTTAAATAAAGAAATCTTTGATAAAATATAGGCATTAAATCTGTAAAATTTTGTAGAATATACGAGCCATTTTTTATGTCTTATATCAGCAAGAATTGTGAAAGAAATAAAAAATATCAAACAAGATGCCAATTGCAAAACTATCATTGGAATGTAATAAAACATATCACAAATCCACACACCAAAAAATCCACTTTCAAATACAATGTTTGTAGAAAAAAATATACCAATAAAAGCAATAGTTTTTTTACTTTTGATGTATACGAAGCGATTTAAAAAAGTATTATAGGCAAAAATATAAAATAAAAATATAAAGAAAAATCCAACTTCACCAAATGCTTGTATAAAAAAATCAGCCACATAGGCACCATATTTTCCCATATAGTTATGAATTTCGATATTTGTGGAAATTGAATTTAACGATCTATCATTTGAACTATAAGTTGTTATCATAATTAATAATGTGGTGGCCAAAATAAACCAAACAAAAGCACGAATACGAATGTATATTCTTTCATAGGTTGACAATAATAAGTCTTTGTATCTCATAAATTCAATATACAATGTAATATTTAATTTTCAAAAAATCTTAATATTTTATTTCCATACCAACTCTGATTCCATTATCATATCCAACTATTATTTTTTTATCTCGCTTATACGTTTGTTTTTCATCACTATCCACAAATAGCAATGTATATAATCCTGCAATTGCTGCTCCTACCACCACATCATGTATATAGTGTTTTTTTGCCTCAACCCTTGAATATGCCGTTACTATTGATAATGCATAAGGTAAAATAGCCGGTCTCCATCCATACCGTCTATGTATAAAAAATGCTCCCTGAAAAGCCCCTGCCGCATGTCCGCTCGGGAATGATGTATTATTAGTTCCATCTGGCCGCCTTTCACCAACTATTGGTTTTAACAATTCAACGCTTACCATAGTGGCCATTATGGAATAAGAAAATTGCTTTGTTCCTTCATAATCCCAACTTCCATCCGCATGTTCCTCTTTTAATGTCATACCAAAACCTAACACTGGCACTGCATATCTAAATATATCACCAAATTCCCTTAAACTTCTGGCATAAATATTTGTAGAAAACGATAATATTATATATATATATATATATATATATTGATTATTTTTATAAAAAAATGACTTAATTCCACATAAAAAAAATTTTACCATAAATCGTTATAACATTTTTAAAACTAAAAGTCAATATTTTATTATCTAAACTTGCGACATGAATTATAATCATAATAAATTTGCCTTATATATTATAATGTTCTATTACTTATAAATGACAAATTAATAAATTAAAAAAAATAAAGGAACCTTATGATAGATAAAGAAAAAACATCATTGGATAAATTGCTTAATGCGTTGGAATCTCCCTACATCGACCCTTCCATATTTAAACATATTTTTATAATTCGCTCCCATTTGGAAAAAGCCACCACAGGCTTACTTTTATTCAATGATAAAGATAAAACAATATTCAATTGTTGTACATTGGAACTTAAATATGATTGCAACAAAGAAAATATAAGTTGCATCCCTAAAGGTGAATACATCGTTCGGAAAAATCAAAACCAAGACAGCCACTTTTATGGAAAATCATTGCAGGTGGGCTGCATCGTATCGGAACAACAATGCTGGAGATCCATATTTGGTGACAACACCAGCAGAACCGACATACTCATACATGCAGGCAACACCACAAAAGACACCAAAGGATGTATACTAATTGGAACACAAACTATTATTAAAAAAGAGAATAAAAACCCCATTGATGGTGAACTAGTGAATAGCAAAGTAGCATTAAATAAACTTATGGATATGGTGAAAAATGAGGTGGTGAAATTAACCATTACTAATTAACTTTGACAAGACTTTAATATTAAATTTATTTGATATATACAAAATTTATTTTATTATTAGTAGAATAATGTTTTTTTAATTTTATGATGGGACTTACAACACAAGAAGCAAATGAATTGCTTATAAAAAACGGAGCAAACGAATTGCCAGAAGAAAAATTGGAACCATTATGGTTAACATTTGTAAAACAATTTGCTGAACCATTGACCTATATTCTAATGGGATCTTCCGTAATATCAGTCTTTTTGGGCGAATATTTTGATGCGGCCTTTATTTTTGCCGTAGTATCTGTTAATGCCATTGTTGGAACTTTACAGGAATATGGTGCCTCAAAATCCGCTCAATCGTTAAAAAAAATGGTGGAAGTTAAGACTTTTGTGCTTCGTGATAACATTGAGGTTGAAATTCCTGCAAGAGAATTGGTGGTGGGTGATTTAGTGTTATTAAAAGATGGCAGTAAAATACCAGCCGACATTATATTGCATAATTCAAATAACCTCAAAATTGATGAAAGTATGCTTACGGGCGAGTCTTTACCAGTCAATAAAAATTCTACCGAAACAAAAGACAATTTAAATAAAGTATTTGCAGGAACTATCGTTTTAAAGGGTCAAGGACAAGGTTTGGTAAGTGCCACAGCATTAAATACCGAAATTGGAAAAATTGCTGAAAAAATTACACAAAAAAGTGAAGCTAAATCTCCTCTTACCGAAAGATTGGAAAAATTTACTTCAAAACTCACGCTTGTAATGTTGGGGTTAATTGCTATCATTTCCATTGTGTCTTTTATGAATGGTATTGATTGGAAGGAAACATTATTATTGGCAAGTAGTCTTGGAGTTGCTGCAATTCCAGAAGGATTGCCAATTGCCGTAACAATTTGCCTTGCAATAGGCATGAACAGAATGGCAAAAAAGAATGTTATTGTGAAAAATCTTATGGCAGTGGAGGCTTTAGGATCCTGTACCATGATTGCAAGTGATAAAACGGGCACTTTAACCATAAATGAAATGAGTGTTGTAGATATAATAACTCCAATTTCACAAATAGCGCCAGACACAAAAATTGCAGATTTAAAGCCATTAAAAGAAGAAGATTTTAATTCCATGTCACTGGAAAAAAAAATAGCCATAAGTTTTGTTTTACCGAATGAAGCCAGCAGAAAAGATAATGAATTTTTTGGAGATTCAGTTGATATAGCATTTTTAAAAAGTGCAATAAACAAAGGCTATGATATCAATGAGATAAAATCCGCATATCCTTTGATAGAATTGTTGCCATATACAAGTGAAGAAAAATATTCTGCAAGTTTTAATAAAGTAGGGGATAAAACATTTGCATTTGTAAAGGGTGCACCAGAAACCATTATGGAGATGTGTGGAATAAATAAAGTTGAAAAAGAAATAAAAGAGACAAAAGAAAATAATATTAAATCACAACTTGATGATTTGTCTTCAAAAGGTCTACGAGTTCTTGCTGTTGCCTGTGGAAAAAGTCCTGATAAAAAATTGGAAAATTTGGAATTTTTAGGACTTATTGCAATGCTTGACCCGCTTCGTCCAGAGGCTAAAAGCGCAGTTCAAAAATGTCAAGATGCTGGTATTAGAGTTGCGATGATTACAGGTGATAATCCAAAAACTGCCTTTGCAATTTCAAGTGAATTGGGATTTGTAAAAACCCAAAATGAGGTTGTAAGTGGTGATGATATAGCGACAGCCACAGCAAATAACACCATTGATGGCATTACAAAAAATGCAAAAGTATATGCAAGGGTTGCCCCTATACAAAAGTTAGATATCGTTCAAAGCATGCAAAGAAATGGCAATTATGTTGCAGTAACTGGTGATGGTGTAAATGATGCACCAGCGCTAAAAAATGCAAATGTTGGCATTGCTATGGGTAACAAGGGAACTGATATTGCAAGGGAAAGTGCAAACATTATACTTACCGATGATAATTTTGCCTCAATCATACATGGAGTTGAGGAAGGTCGTTTAACCTATTCTAATATTAGAAAAATCGTATTTTTTTTAATGAGCACATCCTTTGCTGAAATTGGTGTATTTTTATTGGCAATATTCTTTAAATTGCCTATTCCGTTTACTTCATTGCAATTATTGTGGATAAATTTAATTACCGAAGTGGTGCAAGGAATTGCATTGGCTATGGAAGGAAAAGATGGGACTGAAATGACACAACCTCCAAGAAGACCTGATGAACCAATATTTGATGGTATTATGATAAGAAGAATTATACTCTCATCAGTGATTATGATTACTGGATGTTTTGGAGTGTTTAAATATTTTTACGACACAACACAAGATGTTGTTATGGCGAGAAGTTGTTTGCTATTTGTAATGATAATGTTTCAAAATATACAAACTTTTAATGCTAGAAGTGAAAATAACTCTGCATTTGGACGATTTTTTAGTAATCCATTTCTATTGATTGCCGTGGGATTTGTAACATTGTTGCATGTGGTGGCGAGTTATATGCCATTTTTTGATTTATTTTTAAAAATAGACCCGTTGGGTATTGAAGAATTAAAGGTTGTATTGAGTGTAGCATTATCGATTATTATTGTGATGGAACTTGAAAAAGTTATAAGAAAAATATTTTGTAAAAAAAATAATATTTTTTAACTATAAAAATAGTGCAGCAAGTAATAATGTTTAAAAAAATAGAATGTTAAAATCACTAATAGAATTATTGCCAGAAGTTTTGTAAATAAGAGGGGTGCACACCCCCTTTTAATAAACTTTCAATAACATTTTTTCCTATTTGTAATGGTATTCTTATCTTTTACTCACATATAAAAAATAAACAAAAAATATATTGGTGCACCACCGAATGAGAATATAAAATGTCAATGAGATTTCAAAAAAAAATGGTGCCCACGAGTAGAATCGAACTACTGACACAAGGATTTTCAGTCCTTTGCTCTACCGACTGAGCTACATGGGCAACCTACAAATATGATAAAATAAATAATATTTATTGTCAAATTTATTTAAATTATTACACAGAATTTACTTTAATTAAACTAACATCACCTTTTGTCAATTTTTGAATCATAAAATATAAGCATTTTTCCAAACTCTGCCAATGAAATTTTCGCTGTAATTTCTCGCACCCCACCAGGAACCTTTGAATCTCTAACATTAAATCTGACCAACATGTTATCACCTTCCTTCATCTGTAATAACATGGATTTTTGTTTTTTAGGCGAAAATGGTATAACCCCATATCTATTTTTTTTATCCACAGGATCGGAATTTATAATTGAATTTTTGTCTATTTTTATCATTACAACACTATTTTCCATAGCATCTGGGAGCATTATAACAACTTGATTGATATTTTTATTGTTGGGTTGTATAAAAATACTTGCCTCATCCTTGTAAAATCTCGTATAAACCTTGCACTGAATATCACTATACATTACATCTTCCTCACAACTCACTGTCCACTCTCCAAATTTTTGCTCATCCTTCACAACATTATCTACAATACTAGCATTAGCATTGCAAACAAATACTATTACGATAAACAAAAATATTTTCTTCATATTTTATTTTGCTCTCTCTACATAAGTTACATCTTCGGTTCGCACCACAATTTTATCACCGCTATTTATAAAAGAAGGTACCATAATTCTTACACCATTTTCCAAAGTCGCTGGTTTAAAAGTTGCTGTTTGAGTTTGACCTTTTATTGCAATCTCCGCTGAATCCACCAACATAACAATTTTTTCTGGGATTGTTATTTTAAATGGTTCACCATCACAATATGACACCTTAACATCCATTTCTTCTTTTAAAAATGGCAATGTAAGATCACCTACTAATGTTTTTGGAAGCATAAATTGTTCATAAGTTTCCAAATTCATAAATGCCAACTCATCACCTTCAGCATATTGAAATTGATAGTTCTTTTCTTCCATATTTGCCACATCAACATCTTCCGTTGTATTAAATCTTGCAGGAATTTTATTTCCAGTTTTAACATCTTTCATTTCAACTTGTAAAAATGCGCCACCTTTTCCAGGTTTAACGTGCTCTGCCTTCACCAATAAACAATATTTATTGTTATATATAATAACATTTCCTAATTTTAATGAATTAACATTTACCATAAACTACCTTCTATTTTTCAGTCACTATTTCAATAAACACTTTTTCTTTACTACCTTTTCTTATGAAATTAACTATCCCATCCACAAGAGCAAATAAAGTATGATCTCTACCCATACCAACATTTTTACCAGGTTTATACACAGTTCCTCTTTGTCTTACAAGAATATTACCTGCAATTACTTTTTGCAAACTTCCTTTCTTTAAACCCAATCTCCTTCCAGCCGAATCCTTATGTGTTCCAACTGAACCACCACCTTTTTTATGTGCCATTTTTAGCTCCTAATTAATTAATAATACCAACAATTTTTAATTCGGTTAAAGTTTGTCTATGACCATTTTTCCTTCTAGAATTCTTCCTTCTTCTTTTATGAAAATCTATAACTTTATCATCCTTGAATGTTCTATTTATAGTTGCCTCAACCTTCGCGCCGCTAACTAATGGTTGTCCAATAACAACATTTCCATCCTCTTTTTGGATAAGCAAAACCTTATCTAATATAATTTTACTACCTTCATCACCATCGAGTTTTTCAACCCTGATCGTATTGTTCGGCGCTACTTTATACTGTTTTCCACCTGTTTCTACTATTGCAAACATTTTAATCACATGTTATTTAATTATTTTTATAATAATTAGAATATAATAATTTGTCAAATAAATAATTAAATTGTTTTTAAAATAATTATTATACAGATTTATTTGACATATTAATAAATATATTTCATAATGACGGAGGGAGCATAATAATAGTTTAGTAAAATGATTGGTAAAAAAGTTAAGAATTTTTTAAAAGTGGAAAGAAAAATAATATATATCTCCAATGAGCATATAAAATTCAAAAAAATTAGTATTTGTTTTTTAGTTTGGAATTTATTATTTGTATTTTGGGTATCTTTTTCAAGTATAGGTTTTTTTTTAATGCATTCAGCCTATATAAATAATGAGTATAAAATCATAAAATTGCAAAGAGAACAACATCTTTTATTTTCTCATATATATATTTTAAAAAATGAAGTTGAAAGTTTTTCTAATTTTGTAACCAATTTGAATAAGTATGATAGGTTAAAAAATATAGAAAACAATATAAATAAAAATATTTTTATTGACAATGATAACAATAAATTTATTGTGCTTGATAGGGTAAAAAAAACAATAAAAAACGTAAATAAAAATTTTACTGTTAGAACCAGAAGCATTGAAAAACTTAAAAACAGATTAAATTTAGATAACAACAAACAAATTGAATATGTGTCTTTTGAAAATAAAGACATAGAATATTTGACAAATTATGTGGATAAAAATGTAATGGAATCTATTGTGATAAAAAAAGACTTATATAACAATATTGATAAATTGCAATCTTTGGAGGAATTTTTGAATGAACTTCCATTGTATAGACCTATACATGATATTATAATTTCAAGCCAATTTGGCGAACGAGTCGATCCTTTTAGTGGAAAAATAAAGTCTCATTATGGAATAGATTTGGCTGGACCATTATTAACAAAGATTTTTGCTCCAGCGGAAGGAAAGGTTATTTTTACAGGAATGCGGGGTGGATATGGAAATGTCTTGGTTTTAGAACATAAAAATAAAATAAAAACAATGTATGGACATTTAAATAACTTTTTAGTAAAGATTGGAGATGAAGTTAAAAGGGGGCAAATAATTGCAGTACAAGGTAGTACTGGAAAATCAACTGGTGCCCATTTGCATTATGAAATTATCAAAAATAAACAAATAGTTAATCCATCTGACTTTTTAAGAGAAGGAGAGAAAATTTTTTAATGCTTCCAAGAATTTTTATAAATGAAGTTTTAGTAATTGATAAAGAAATTTTATTGCAAAACAATAGTTTTCATTATTTACGAAATGTTTTGAGATGTAAAATTGATGATGAAGTTATTTTTATAAATGGAAAAGATGGCGAATTTATTGCAAAAATAATAAAAATTGATAATAGAAAATGTCTTTTAAAACTTTTAAAACAAACAAGAGGATTTTTAAAACAAAATTTTTTAGGACTAATTTTTGCCCCTATACAAAAAATAGATATATTAATAAAATCAGCAACAGAATTAGGTGTAAGCGATTTTTACCCCGTTAAAACTGAATACACAACACATGGTAAAATTGAAAGAATATTACCAAATGTAATTGAAGCAGTCGAGCAATGTGAACGATTGGATTTGCCGAATATACATAAATTACAAAATTTAAAAATAATATTGGATGATATTGACGATAATTCTATTATACTATTTTGTGAAGAAAGAAGCGGTTTACAAAAAATAAAATTAAATATTGATAATAAAAAAATATATTGTCTGGTGGGGCCAGAAGGTGGTTTTTCCAACGATGAAAAAAATATGATAAAATCATATAAAAATGTATTATCAGTTACACTTGGCGACTTAATTTTACGAACAGAAACAGCAACAATAAGTATACTAAGTTTAGCAAAAACAATGTATGCTAATTAAATTTTCAAATCTCTAATATTATTATATAAAAACACATCCAATTGTTTTAAATTCTCGTTATTTTTCTTTTCTTCACCTATTTTCTGCGATAAAAGTTTGAGTTTTTTATTTACTTCATCCAACGTTTCACCATCCACGGCCAAATAAGTTGTAATACAAATTTTATTTCCATACTTCACAAATAATCCAATATTTAGAGCCACAAAGTTTTTTTTATCATCCCCACCAATGTAATGCATTATATTTTTATCAAAAGTTGCAATATAATCAGCGTGCTTTGGCAGAAAAGTCATTAATCCTTCTTTTAATTTTATGGAAAGTTTTTTAATTTCCGTTTTAATTACAATTTCATTTGGTATATATATTTCCAAAAACATTATATACCTCGTTTAAATACTGGCAAACTCATATCTTGCATAACCATGATTGTAATTTTTTGTCCCTGTGCAATTCTTATAACTGGCTGTTGCTCTTTTGCCATCCCACCAACTATGCTTTCTGCTTCACTCATTAATTTTTTTGTGGCATCAATAATTGCAAAATCCGATGCCTTACCGGCTGTTGTGGTCGTATCACCAGTCAAGGACGACAATGTTGTTTCTACACCGGTGGAACCACTTATTCTTTCACCAACTATTGCGGTTCCAACTGTTAAAACACTCGATAGAAATGAGTTTGCAATCCTTTGAGCATACTTATTATCAACTTCACCAGGTACACCAGCCCTTCCCAATCTATCGGTTCCAATGGACGAAATATTTAATGTCATTCCATCAACCCTTATAATTCTTGACCAATTTATACTCAACTTTCCTGTTGTAATATCGCTCGCTGAATATGAACCAATAATTCTTGAACCTTTGGGGATTAAAACATTTTTACCCTCTTCCGCATAAACATCTTTCGTAATTACCGCTCTAACGGTCGTTTGAATGCTTGTATCTATCGCAGTTTCTAATACAGCAGTAACGATTTTTCCTTGTATTATAACCGTTCCCAAATCTTGAATTTGCTGTGGTTTCACATCTGGATTTTTTGTTTGCACAGATACTTTTGAACCATCTACAAATGTTAAAATCACGGCTTCACCATCAGCCTCTTCACCTCCATTTCCACCTTCACCACCACCAATGGCAAACATTGGGGCTTGCTTTCTTTCTTGCATAGTTCGTTCTTTTGCCAATTTTAATAACTCTTTTTCTTCCAATTTCGCCTGTTCCGCCATCATTTCATCGTCAGTTTTTTCTGTTCCATCATCGTTATATTCGGCCGTTACATCCACTTCACCGGTGGTAGAAGTCCCTTTTTTTCGTTTTGCTGGAACTTTTTTTTTGTCTGTCGCACCATCATCCCCCAAGTCCAAATCTAAATCATCTTCACTATCTTTTTTTGCAGCAACGGATTCAGTTGCAGAATCATCTTCATCATCATCTTCATCAGTTCCTTTACCTGCTGTTGTATCTCCTTTTCCATTTTTAGTTTCTTCCACTTGTTTTGTATTTGAAGCATTTATCATTTGCATTTGTTCTTGTAATGTCTTTCTGATTCGTTCTTCAATCATCGCATCAACTTCTTCCTTTGTAAATGTTTCTTCTTTTGGTTTTTCATCTTCTTCTTTTTGAGGCATAATATTTGCTAATTGTTTTCTTAATTTATCACTCATGACAGGGAGTTCGGGCATTTCTGGCACCACGGTTTGTATTTTTGCATCCTTTTGGTTATCGATTGTTGGTACACTTTCCAAACTATTTAAAACGGGATTAAAATTTAATTTCCCTCCACCGGCTGGCTCTCCACCTGCATCCTGTTTAACAATTACTCCCATGTCTTGTTGTCCACCCTCCGATGCTTCATCACCAAAAAAAAGTATATAAAATAAAACAGAAATACCTATAGCACCCCCTATAAGAAGAATTGTTTTGCTTCCCTTGGAATGACCTACCGAGATTTCTTCATCTTTTAAATCTTCTTCTTTTTCCTGTTTTTTTTCTTCTTTTGGCATTTGTTACAATTTATTATCAGTTACTACATTAAAGCATTTTAATAAAAAATCAATTAAATTTGCATTTTTACATATTTTTAAATATAATTTTTATTATATGACAAAAGAAAGTGATAATTTTTTTAAAAATAATAAACCAATTTTTATAACAGGAGCAGTTAGAGAAACAGATTTACCAAAAAACGATTTTACAGAATTTGCATTCATTGGTCGTTCAAATGTTGGAAAATCAAGTTTAATCAATGCAATTACGAATAGCAATATTGCAATAGTATCAAAAACTCCCGGCAGAACAAAGGAATTAAATTTTTTTCAAATGGCAAACAAATTAACCATTGTGGATATGCCCGGCTATGGATATGCAAAGGCAAACAAAAAACAAGTGGAAAATTGGAATGACTTAATTATACAATATTTGTTGTATAGGCGAAATTTAAAACGAGTTTTTTTATTGATAGATAGTAGACATGGAGTAAAGGAAAATGATGAACAAGTTATGAGTGTTTTGGATAAAAGTGCAATTTTATATCAAATAATTTTAACTAAAATTGACGAAATAAAACCAGATGATTTGGAATTAAATATTTTTAATATAAAAGAAATTTTCAAAAAACATCCTGCATTATTTGGTGATATTTTGTGTGCAAGCAGTAAGTATAAAATAGGATTAGAACAAATAAGGAAAGTTATGTTTGAATGATAAAATAATCCCCCACCCTACTACTTTAACTTTCAATCTCTCTCTTTATGCTTTTTGCCATATCGTTCGCAACATTACTAAATTTTTTCGTCACATTATATGCATTTTTACTCATTTCTTTTATTTTTTTCGGCTTATGGAATAGGAAAGTTATATTATCCCTCATATCACTTACTATTCTTCTTTTGTTTTTACATATAATGCATCCAGTTTGTTTTTCCAATTCTTGAAATAAAACCTTATTTCCCTTGATAAAAGGGGCAGTTAAAATTGCTCCTCCTTCACATTTTGCAACTTCAATTGGGTTATGTCCTCCTATTTTTTTCACAAAACTTCCACACATCACAACCACATCACTCAATACATAGAATGTTCCCATTTCCCCCATTTCATCATACATATAAATATCAGTATTTTTTTCAATTTTTTCATTCTTTGATTTTCTTGCAACTTTCAACTTTTTTTTTGTTAATTTTTTATAAAAATCGTTACTTTTATCTGGATGCCTAATGGCAAAAATAAACAGCACATTATCAACTTTATTATGGGTTTTTAGATACAACTTATAAACATTTTTTATTTCTTTTAAATGTACT
>JAITOR010000047.1 GCA_031289855.1 Rickettsiales bacterium | reverse complement strand
TTGTTTGATATATTGTCACTTATATTTATTATAAAGTGATATATATTGAAAATTGCTTTTAAATATTTTTGATTAAAATCAATTTCTCCCTTACCACCCTTAACTTTATCAGTGATATTCATTATACTCAATATTTTTCCCAAATCATCAAAATAAATTTTTTTACTATTTTCTATTCGTAGTATATCACTTGTCAAATTCATTTTATTTGCATAAGAACCTTTAAGGTCATTGATAACGTTATCTCCATTAAAGACTTTTTTAATATCAAAATTGAGTATTTTATTATTTCTACTTTTAAACAAATTATAATCAATATTTTTAACATTTAATTGTTTGCCATAAATGTTAATTTCCTTGTTAATTCTAATATTAAATAAATTATCATCGTACATTATATCTTCTATAAATAAATCATCCAAATATCCACTTCCTGCAAAATTTACATATTTAGAATTTGCAAATATTTTATTTACTTTTATCTTATCACCATCCACACTACAATAATATTTCACAAACAATTTATCGTTTTCTTTTTTATTGAAATTAAAATATCTCATTTCATTTTGTGTTAAATTAATGTCACCAGTAAATATATTAGTGTCTTTCAATTTATTAAAAGTTAGCAATATATTTTTGCTATCTTTAAGAAATATATTTGGTTTATTATTGATGCTACTTTTTACTTTTATTATTGAATTATAAAATGTTGGCTCATTGGTCAAAACTGTCACAAAAAAATCAGTTCTTGTGTTGTAATCTTCTATAATATTATTTGTAGTTTTATCTATATTTTTTTTATCCTTATAATCAATATGCGCCAAAGTATCCGTCAACTTACCATTTAAGGTTCCCTTTACTATAACTTTGTCACCCTTTTCCGTCCAGTCAATCAATACACTTGCATCACTTAAATTTGAATTTAAAACTTTTCCATTTTTGATTTTTATATACATATCATTTTCTGTAAAAGTCGCAATTCCATTTATATCTGAAATTTGTGGAAAATCTTCGCCATAATTCAGTAAAATATTTTTCATTTCTACTTCGGCAAATAATTTCTGCAATTCTCCATTTTTAAAAGTCATTTTTGTCCAAGAATTTGGAGAAGTACCACTTAAAATGTGTTCTATCGTCCATGCTCTTGAATCATCCGGATCAAGAAAATTAGGCCAATAAAGTTTTAAAAGGTGCAATGGAACATTTTTCGAACTTATAAACACCTCTCTTTCATCACCATTTGTATTCATTTCCATTTTAAAATCAATTTCACCAATTTGCGTGGTCATTTCAATACTTTCATCTAAAACAATATTTGCTTGCATATCGATAAATTCAATTTCACCATCAAAATATTGTGATAAATTGATTTTTCCTTCATTTATTACAAGATGTATGTTTTTTTTGTTTTTATTTACCAATATTTTATCCAAAAATATTTTGTCATCAATATTTACATCATTAAAAATAAAATTTTCCACTTCTAACCATGATAAATTGATATTTTTTATATCCATCATCGTATGTTGTTCCGAACCAATGCTTTTTAAATATAAATTGTTAATTTCGGCATTTTTTATATCAATTTTGCCAGCAAAAAAGCTAAAAATATTAAAATTTATAATTAAATTATCAGCAGTTGATTGAAATTTTTTTGTATCTAAATTAAAAATTGGCACCATAAATTGTAAATTCAACTTAAATTGAATAACTCCTTGCGATAAATCTGTGTTAAACTTTTCAGACAAAAATGCATTTAAAGGTGCTATTTTTCTTGGTTTTACGGATAAAAATATAATACAAATGACTATGGATAAAAAATACATAATGCAAAATGTAATGATTATTTTTGAACAAACTGAAAAAAATCTTTTCATAATTTTAATAAGATATTTTATTAATCTAATTATAGTTGTATTTAATAAATAGTTCTATCTCAAATTTATATCATTGCCATTCCACCATTTACATGTATAGTTTGTCCTGTTACATAACTTGCTTCATTGCTTGCCAAAAATACAGCAGTGTTTGCAATATCATTTGGTTCGCCAAACTTACCTACTGGAATTTTAACTAACATAGCATTTTTCTGTTCTTCTGTCAATACTTCTGTCATTGGAGTTCTAATGAATCCAGGTGCAATACAATTGAAAGTTATGCCTCTGCTGGCATATTCTTGTGCAAAAGTCTTTGTCATGCCAATAATTCCAGCTTTTGAAGCCACATAGTTAGCTTGTCCCGCATTACCAATTACACCTACGATGCTGGAAATGTTTACAATTCTACCAAATTTCCTTCTCATCATTTTACTTGCTGCATCTCTATTTAAAACAAAAGAAGCAGTTAAGTTTACCCTGATTACATCTTCAAAATCTTCGGTTTTCATTCTCATTGATAACATATCTTTTGTAATTCCTGCATTACAAACTAATATATCGATACCACCTATTTTTGTATCCACATCAGCAATAAACCCTTCGATTGCTTTTAAATCTCCTAAATCCGCCTTATAAACTGCTGAATTTGAACCAATTTTAGTCCTTAATTCATTGAGTTTTTCCTCATTTCTTCCAGATAGCCCAACAAAAGCACCAGCCTTTGCAAATGTTTCCGCCAAACTTTGTCCTATCCCACCCGTTGCACCTGTTATTAAGACTTTTTTGTCTGATAAATTAAACATAATATAATATATTATTAATAATATCAATATTATTTGCATTTTTATTTTTTGCAAATAATAATCAATATGTATAATATTATTTATTTGCAAAATTATAATAAATTGTATATAATACATTTTATAGGATGCCTGCGTGATGGAATGGTAGACATAAGAGACTTAAAATCTCTGGAACTTAGTTCGTGGCGGTTCAAGTCCGCCCGCGGGTACCAATAAATATGGGTTGTATGAAAATTTTGAAGTATTATATCGTATTGTTTTTTCTATTTATAGGAAATGTAAATGCTTTTAGTTGTTCGGGACAAAATTGTGTTGCTGCCAATGATGTTGGTGGTGATGTTGAGGTTGTGGTAGAGGCAAATCCATCTCTTTCGCAAAATGGTGAATATAGACCAGAATCAAATAACGGAGATTACAGGACTACTCAAAAAGCGATTTGGACGGATCCTAAAATAGCAACCACCGGAACCCCAGTTATTATTAGAATAAGAGGAAAATGGATATGGGCCACAAATAATGCAGATAAAATTGAATATGTGGTGCCATCTGGCGAGTATTGTTCCATTGGAACATCAGGTGTGGCGGAGACTATTGGTTGGGCGGGACATTTAGACTACTTGTCTGCTCTTAGACGAGTGGAAAGACAGGGAAATGGACAAATATTGTTCAATGCTCCAATTTCAATAAAAAGTGCACCATATCAACAAGTATGTTATTTGACAGCAGGTGAAGGTTTATACATTGCATTTTTTGGTGGTGTAGGAACTGATATGCCAGAGTTGGCGACACATTTAAAGGTTGCAGATGTGATTTGTCCTGACGCCTATAAGAGCGATAAGAATGGAGATGGTGTATTTACAATGGATGAATGTTACGATAAAACCAATGAAGATAGAACAAATTTATCATACTATGCCGGTTCTTACAATGCATCAAATGGGACAACTACATTTGTGTCTTGTAATGAAGACTATTTACAAGGTACAGTGGCACAAAAAGCAATGTTCAGAGCAGAAGGAAAGTTGGTACCCAATATATGTTATCATCAATTGGCAGATGGATTAAGAGAAGATATGACTGAGTTTTTTTATACCACGGATTATTTTTTCAAAAATAGCACAAGATTAAAAGTTGGAGCAGGTGAAAGAGTAAAATTTATGATATATGACCAGTATTATAGCGATAATGCTGGTTATTATACTTTAAATTTAAGAGGTGGTTTTTCTTCTTTAAGTGGTGATGGTGGCATAATAGAGGTGATTTTGAATGATTTGGAAACTTTTTTTGTAGGAAAGAGTAACGAAAATGGTATTAGACAGGGTGGAATGTTACATGAGATGTATAATAGTATCGTTAGAAATTCTAATTTTGCTCTTC
>JAITOR010000041.1 GCA_031289855.1 Rickettsiales bacterium | reverse complement strand
TGGTGCGGTGGTTATTAGATCTAGGTCGTATTCCCTATCTAATCGTTCCTGTATAATTTCTAAATGCAACAATCCAAGAAATCCACAACGAAAGCCGAAACCAAGGGCGGAAGAGGTTTCTGGCTCAAATTCAAAACTTGCATCGTTTAAATGTAATTTAGCTATACTCTCCTTAAATACATCATAATCATTAGCATCAACTGGATAAATTCCACAAAACACGACGGGAAGATTTGGTTTAAAACCCAAAAGTGCTGACGTTGTATTATCATCATATTGTATAATAGTATCTCCTACTTTACAATCGCTTAAGGTTTTCATTTGTGCCGTAAAATAACCAATTTCTCCCGCTCCCAATTCTTCCACCTCAACTCTCTTTGGAGCAAAAATTCCCACTTGTGAAATTTGAAATGTATTTTGTGTGGAATACATTTTGATTTTATCACCTTTTTTAATTTTTCCATCAATCACTCTAACCAAAATAACTATACCAATATAAGTATCATACCAACCATCCACAATTAGCATTTTTAATGGCTTATTTAAATCACCCTTTGGGGCAGGCAAATATTTTACAATACTTTCAAAAATTTGATGTATTCCGGTTCCAGTTTTTGCAGAAGCCTCCACAGCATTAGTGGTATCAAGGCCTATTATATTCTCAATTTGTTCTTTTGTTTTTATTGCATCAGCAGATGGTAAATCAATTTTATTGAGTACGGATATAATTTCGTGGTTGTTTTCAATGGCCTTATAGGCATTTGCAAGAGTTTGTGCTTCCACACCTTGTGTAGCATCAACAATAAGTAATGAACCTTCACATGAGGCCAGTGAACGAGATACTTCATAGCCAAAATCCACATGACCAGGAGTATCCATTAGGTTAAGAATGTAATCCTGCCCGTCATCAGCCTTGTATTTTAAACGGACAGTTTGGGATTTGATGGTGATACCCTTTTCCTTTTCCAAATCCATAGAGTCAAGTATTCTATCCTCCATTTCACGAGTTTCCACTGCTCCTACTTCTTCGATTAATCGGTCAGCAAGAGTAGACTTGCCATGATCTATATGGGCTATGATGGCAAAGTTACGAATTTTAGATAAATTAATCATCTTTGTATATTCCCTATTGGTTTTTTATTAAAAATACTGGTAAATTTTTTAATTACAAAACCTTCTGCAACTTTTGCGGGTGAGGCGCTACCTTTATATATTTCATTACCCAAAACAATGTATTCGACCTCATCAGGAAAATATGCGTAGACCTCAATAGAAGTATTTATATTCAACAAACTTTGTAATGTAAAATAGTTAGTAGTAGAACAGGTGCCATTTTTACGATAGGTTTTTTTACCACAATTATAACTTTGTATTCTATCTTTTATAGAAGTTGTGCTTTCACCTATTTTAAAAACCTTATCTTTTATGACAAAAATATAAACAAAACCTTCTTTATTTAAGTAATCTATTTCACAATTTATTATTTCTAATCTCTCTTTCTCTAAATTTGGTTGCAAATCACACAAATGTATAAAGTATTTTTGATAATCTTTAAAATCACTATAATTTGCTTCATTTTTTAAATTATCAAAATTTCCCAATAAAATATCATTTCTATTTTTTGCCATAATATTTTTTATTAAATTCTTCAATAAAATTCGTTTCCTCTCTCGTTAGTTCAAAACTACCTAAAATTGGAAAATTTTGTAAAACTCTTACATTATTAAAATTTCCATATCTTGTGATATTGTTTAAAAAAATGTAGATTTCGTTATCCAATTCGCTTTTAATTTTCTCAGATTCTTCTTTGTTCTTACATCTTATATAAGCCACGCTTTGAGTCATTCCGCAATCATCAATAAACGTTCCATACTGATTTGATAGAGATAAAAAAACTTTATATCCGTCTTGAAATTTATGGGGAATGTTGGAGTAACATATTTGTGTTGGGGTATGTATCAATTTATAATAAAATTCATTGTCTTTTTTATCTCTTATGTTTTTTTGTTTTGTATGATGATGTAAAAAACTACTCGTTTCTATTTTATATTTTGGTAAAAAAACATTATTAATGGTTTTATTTACTATATTACGAACCAATTCAGAATAATACAATGGCACAAAACTAATTCCTCTATCTATACTTGCTACTTGTGTATCATTTTGAATATAAGTATTGGTAATTGTAAAAGGTTTTGTATTGGGAATTTTTTGCAATAAAAACCAAGTAAAAGATGAACCAACTTTTTTAAAATATTTTTTTGCTCCCCCGATATCTAAATGTATAAATTGATATTTACTCAACTCCATCGGTAAATCATTTCTATCGGAAAAAGACATCCAATTATTGGGAACAATAAATAAAGTATAGCCACCATATTTGGTAATATTTAATGCTTTTCTTATAAAATCTCGTGCAAGATTATGATTTTTAGAAACTCTGTTGTTATCAGTATCAAATTTAGCATAAGGAGGATTGGCAACAACTAAATCATATTCCTCCTTATTTTCAAAACTTAAAAAGTCTTTTTCAAAAAGATTTATATTTTTACCAAAATATTCACGAACATTTTGTATTCGTTTTTTGTTTATTTCACAAAAATAAAGATTTTTTAACTCAGTTTTAAAATTTATATAGGAATGGAAATTCCCATTACCACAACAACAATCAAGAATTTTTAAATTATCATTTTTCCAAAAAGAAGATGGTATTGTATCCACCATTTCCTTGATGCATTCTATGGGTGTACAAATATCATTTGAATTAACGAAATGAGAATGGTCGCCGTTTAGATTATTAAAATATGTTTTAATGTAGTTATAATCTTTGTATAATATTGTATATTTTTTATTTTTCAACATTTTTTCAAAGTAATTTTTCAATTCCGTTTTGTTTACTAAAATTTGATTATTCACTATATTCTTTGTTATTTTTCCATACTTTATAAGATATGTTATGTTTGCAGGTGTGATATTTTTGTTATAAAAATTTGTCGCCCAAAAGGAAGCTGAATTTATCGTCAACTGATTTTTATTTTTATTACCATCAGTAATTTTAGGAAAATCGTTTACAATATTATCACAAATATTTGTCGTCACATGCATATACTTTGATTATACTAATAAGTTTTTAACTTGTCAATAATTTATATTAAATTATTTATTTAGACATTTAATATTTTTATGGAATATAATTAAAGAATATATGAATGAAATCACAAATAATGTTATAAAAACAATCATCGCCTCAAATAAAAAAAATTCCACTAAAAATACCTCTATTTTATCTCTAAATGGGCTATTTTCAATATTTTTTATATTATCATTTATCTTATATTCTACATTTGAATAATCTTGCGACTTTATACCTCCATTTAAATAATCAAAAAATCTTGTTAGTGTGGTTTTACCACTCCCATTATAACCATAAAATATATTCATTTTTTTAAATTCTATTGGTTTTTTAGGTTCAAATTCTTTAAAACTTCCAAAGTTTTTAAGATAATTTATCTTGTTTATTTTATTTTCCATCTTCAATCTCCCCATCTTTCTTCAACATTTTCTCAATACTCCAATACCCGCGTCCAAATATTTCACCAACTCTTTCAATGGCGCTTTTCTTTGTTAAGCCACCTATAAGAAATTTTTGGTATTCGTTCATTATTAAATCAATTTCAACCTGTTCTAATGGCTTTCCCGCATTTACATTTTTGTTTTGTTGTGGCTTTTTTAATCCATCCAATAGTTCTCCAAACTTGATTTTTTCAATTTCTCTCATTTGATGAACAAAAGCGTTCTTGTTAATCTCAAATCCGCAAGCATTCCTACCTAACCCTAATGCAACTTTACAAGTAGAAAAACTACCCGCAAAAAAATCACACACCAAATCATTTTGATTACTTGAATATAAAAGCATTTTTTCTAACAATTTATTTGGCAATTGATTTTTATTTTTTACTTCGTTTGGCTTATATTCTCTATTGATGACCCATACATCCTCTCTATCTCTATAATTTAACGAACCACGTTCATCTTTTTCATTATCGCCGTAAAAGGCATTAGTATTGAAGGTTTTTTTATTGGTAGGTGGTTTTGCATAATACAAAATATGATAATGGGACGATACATATTTTTTACTGGTATGAACACCAAAATTATACTTCCAAATAATATGATTAATCTCTTGTAATTTGGTATTCGCCAAAGCATTCAAAATATGTCGTAAATTCGTATAACCCGAAATTATATACATGTTGCCACTTGGTTTTAATACCCGCTCCGCCTCCTTAATCCATTCGTTACTGAAATTCGCATACTCTTTTAACGGAATATCAACATAACCATCAATAACTTTGCTCTCGTCCCTGTTATAATGCTTATCTAATTTATCGCCCTCTATACCATAAGGGGGGTCAGTTATAATCAAATCAATAGAGTTGTCTTTTAGATATTTTTTAGAACCCTCAACACAATCACAATTATAATACATATTTACTATTGACCTCCAAATGTTATTATTTCGGTTTTAGTTGCCTTTATATCTTCCAAATCTAACATATATTTTTCCGGTCTTGGTTGCCCGTTTGAATTTCTACCTTGTTTCATTATTAATAAATTATTCAAATCGTTTTCGTCAAATACTAATAGTAAAATTTCCACCAAAACTGCATCAGTTTTTCTATATCTTGATGTGGAAGTTCGTTGCTCTCTTTCCAATTCGTAATCGGATTTTCCACCTTTCAATTCCGTATGCCATTTTTGAAAACTTCTATCAACATCATTATATTTCACATCACATAAAGCGATTATTTCCCCATGATATTTGTTGTCTTTGATTGATAATTCCATTGCTTCTCTATCATTCAATATCACCTTATGTTCGTCGCTTTTTATAGCTTTTGACTTCAAATCCCAATTTATAGTTCGTTTTATATCAAAAACAATACTATTATACTTATCGCCTTCCGTAAAACAACCTTTCAATAATTCTTTACACTTATACTCAAAATACCAACCAATCCACTCCATCTGTCGCCAATTATAATTTGCCTGCTTTAATTCCAAAATTGCCTTCTTCCCATCCCATTTTTTTTCTAAACTTTTTAATGAGTTTTTTATGATTAAAATATCTTGATCTATACTATTTAACATGATGGAATAATTATTTCTTTTAAGATAATAGAATTATATTTTAGTTTTTCAAATTAATAATCATAAGTTATTCTCAATGGCTTTATAACCATTTGCTAATATAAAAACTAAAACTCAAATTCCATTTGCCCCTTCTTTTCCCTTTCCACACCCCTCAAATCACCATACCCATAAATTTCATACTTTTCATGAAAAGAATTCAATATTTTATACAACTTTGTCTCATATTCTTTCGATACATAACCATCTCTATACAATGCTTGAATTTTTCTATATGTTTCCGGGAAATTTAAACTCAAAAAATGATAAAAATTTGTTTTAACTTCACCCCTCATATTTAATACTCCTGCAATAATATATTTTATATTGTATTCTTTTGCCACTCTATACATCTCTTCCAAATCTCTCGTTTTATCGGTTAAATATGGAATGATTGGAATTAACATGATGGTGGTTTTACAATTTGGAATTTTACTAAATTCACTTAAAATTTTAATTCTCTCCATTGCTTCTATAACATTTGGTTCAATTTTCGTTCTAATGTTTTCATCTAAAGTTGTAATTGATGATGTAATATTACAATATGGAGCCACCTTACACAATTCGTTAAATAAATCATAATCCCTCATAATCAAATGCCCTTTCGTCAAAACATATATCGATTGTTTATGTTTTATTAAAATTTTCAATACACTCCGCATTAATTGATATTTCTCCTCTATTGGCTGATAACAATCACATATTCCACTTATGTTCAAAACATTGCGATTATCCCAAGTTTTTTTACTCAATTCTTTATCAAGAATATCGGCAACATTAGTTTTTACAAAAATATTTCCATAAAAATCTTGATTATTCAAATACTTTGTATGTGTATATTGAGCAAAACAATACTTACATTGATGTTCACAACCTCTATAAATATTCAAATCAAATCCACTTCCATAACCTTTACCATGATGATGAATGGCCGTTTTAACACTTATTTCCCTTATCATTTCTTTTTTTCTCTAATTCAATCTCAGTTAAAACTTCAATTTTTTGTATTTTCATTTGCGGAATATACCTGTTATTCACAAATGCACCATTAAACCAGTTAAATGGACGATCTCTTGATGTTAATACCATACTACCCTTCATATTTTATATATATATGATATTATTTAAGTTGTCAAATTTATTCTTCCATAAAATATCTTAATTCTTTGATTCTTTGATAATCAATATGTATGACAATTATATCAGGTTTATATTCCTCTACTATATCTTTGTAAACCTTTATCCCACCAAGACAATTTTTAAAAACAAGACTATTTTTAAAAATAGAATATGTAAATATTGGGGCTGGATGGCCAACATAGCTACTTCCTATCCATATTGTTTTTTTATTATATCCATCCTCAAAAACATTTGCATCGTTGCATATTTTTTCTTTTCGTTTATCATACATATATATTTTTTTATATTTGTCCACTAAACTTTGCTCCACAATTGGTTGTTTTCCCTTTATATCTTCAAAACGTTTATACAATTTATCCAAATATTTTTTTGAATAAACCAAATTTTTATTTTCTTGTTTTGTGAAAGTTATTTTATAATCATTCTCATCTATATCAGGTAAGTCGGGAATATCTTTTCTAATGACATCTAACAATACTTTTGTGACCGTATATTTGCCAAATTGTGATAAATGGTCGTCTACATAATAAAAAACTGTTTCTTTTTGTTGTGCTTTTTTTAAATAATTATATGGATTTATAATTTTATATTTTAAATGTTTGTTTAATTCTCCAATATTATCTTTTGTCTTAAAAAAATTCATTTCACCTGGTATAAACGAAGATTTTTTTGGTGAAACCATAATATAGCATTTAATTCTATTTTTATTGCAAAAATCATAAAACTTTTGCATTTGTTCATTTATTTCTTGTATATCATTTTTGTTTAAGGCAAATATACCAGAAAAGGAATTATAATAGTCATTTGAGAGGTATTTTATGCCCATATTTGGGACAATACCATCAATTGTATATCTTGAAATTGCAAACTTATTGAGTATTTTTTGTTTTACATTTAACAACTTTTCTCTTTTTCTGAACCTATCGCTGAACCATTTGTTGAAATCATAACCATAGGTATTATTCAAGATGTTTTTTGGTTTGTTTTCCTTATTATTATTATATT
>JAITOR010000007.1 GCA_031289855.1 Rickettsiales bacterium | reverse complement strand
GAATTAATAATCTCAAAATTAACCTTATGTTTGATATTACAGGAGCAGAAGATGATGACACCATAGCCACCATTAATACATTGAATGACATCTATTTAACTAACGCCACCATAAGTTTAGTTTATAATGACGAATTGGAAGGTATTAAAATATTGGATTTTGCCAATTACAATGAAGATAATGATGAAGGTTTCGTTAAAAATAAAGGTGAAAAAATTATTTTATTAAAAATAAGTGAAGGTAAAAAAAATGAAATTTCTCCAGAAAAATTAAAAAGATATTTATATAATGAGGGAGTAAGTAATGAAGGAGAATATTGGTGGAAAAAGAGTTTATTAATGAGTTTGAATGAAGAAAAAAACGAATTAGTTGGTGAATATAAATATGATGTTTGGATCGATAATAAAGAATATAATATTGTGGATGAAACAACAGGGAAAATAATTTGGGATGTTTCAAAAATTTGGAATGATAGTGAAATAACATACGATATGGAAGGAATTATGCGAATTTCAAATTTAACAATAAAAGGTGGTTCGGCCATAAATATTGATGTGACATTAAGTATTGATAATTTGATATTGAAAGGAAATGAAAAAATCGATTTAAGAATTGCGGATGATAAAGTATTATATGCAGAAAATATAATATTTGTAGGTGTGAATAATGAAAGTTTTGAATTAAATTTTGATGTTAGTAGAGGTAATGTTGTAGTTGATAATTTTGATTTGTTTGGTAAAGTAATATTTGGTGAAATATCTTTTGATATTAGTGAATTAACGGATAAAACAAATGTGTATATTC
Organism: Rickettsiales bacterium; assembly: GCA_031289855.1. Lineage (GTDB taxonomy): Bacteria > Pseudomonadota > Alphaproteobacteria > Rickettsiales > UBA1997 > JAIRSX01. Next base: position 7,354 of record JAITOR010000007.1, on the reverse strand, counting down.
TTACAACAAATCAAAATATGAACTTGAATGCGGAAAACATTTCAATTCTTGGTACATTAAGCAAAGAATTGGGTTTTGTAGGTTCAAAAATACATTTAATTTCCGCAACAAATGAAGAAGGTTTTGATAGTGTAGAAAAGGATTTAACATTAAATGGAGAGAAAAATTTTGTAAACAGGAGTTATGATGAAGTTAAATATTATTTTGAAAGCATGGTTACTTGGAATGCCAAAATATTAACAGAGAATGAAAATGAGATTGATAATAATAAATATATAAATTTATTGATTGAAGGGAAGAAAGAAAAAGAATTGTTTTATTATTCAAATGGTAGAATGGAATTTAAAGATGAAGATGCAAAAAGTTTTGATGAGAATGGTAATGAAGTGGAAACAAAAATATTTGAAAAATTTGAAGAAAGAGATGAAGAAGAAAATATTATTTATACATATCCAGAGAAATATACATTCAACATAGGAAGTGATACAGGAAATTGTAATTACTTTGAAAATTCAACCACAAATTGTGCTGGTGTATTTTATATTTCAAAAGACAATTCTCTTCCATGGAAAGATGAAAATAACCACATCAATATCAATTTAAAATCCGGCGGTATTGCATTTCAAAATGGTGTCACTATTGCAAATTTAGATACTTTTAAAATTAATGAAGGTGCGGAAATAATATTTGATTTTTGGGGTGATATACCCATTGATAAAGAAAAAGATGAAGCCATGTTAACCATAGAAAAATTGGGTAAAGTTTTGGATGAAACTGAACATGAAATCACCTTAAATTTAACAGAAATAGGTTTAAAAATTGCCTTGTTTGACATTAAAAATATAGAAAGTTTATCGGAAACAATTATCAATGGAGATTTCGTTGTAATGACTTTGTTACGGGTCAAAGAAGGTGATTTTAAATTTGATTTTGGAGAAGAAGAAGGTAATTCTAAAAGGATTTTATCTACTTATATTACTCTACCGAAAGGTCAAGTGTTAGAGGAAGAAAGAATTTTGTTGTTTGATGTTTACAAAGAATGCGATGAAACATATAGCACCGAGGAATGTGGAGAAGGAAAAACACAGGATGAGGCTGATTTAGAAGGAGAGAAATTTATAAAAATGAAACTTGTTGGAATTACACTTGACAGAAGATTGAGCAAAAATATTCCCGCTGATAAGTTGAAACAAATAAATGAGAGTGTTATAAGTGCGACAATTGTTACTAACGGTATTGCAAATTTTATTGAGGATGATGTGATGAAGGATGTTGTTTACAACAAAAATACACTTAATTACAAAAATAATGATGGGGTATTTTTCTCCTCTAATGCCGGTTATAAAAAAGTAAATACTGGTAGTCACGTAGAAAGTTATGGTTTCAATTTTGCACTTGGTATAAATAATTATGATGTTTTTTTGAAAAATTTAACTTTTGCTTACTTTTTAGAAACTGGATATAACTCATTCAAAACAACAAATAAATTAGATGATGGAGAAAAGATTGGTGGAACTGGTAATAATATTTTCTTTGGAATCGGTTCATTATTACATTATAAAATGGCTTTATCAGATGTTAATAATATTGCCTTTGAAGGCTCAGTGAATACTGGTGTTGTAAACACACAATATGGTAGTGAAATAGCGGGTTTAGAATACAGAAATTTGTCAACTAATTTTATGGGCGGACATATTGGGGCAACTTATAGCATAAGAATAGAAAGAGGTATTTACTGGGATAATTATGTGAAATATTTGTATAATATCAATTTTGCAAGTAAAATGAATCTTAATGAAACCAATGAATATAATACTGGCAACGTCGTATCAAAGAGAGTAAAAGCCGGATTCACCTATAACAATGCTAATGAATATTACTATGGTGCAGCGGTAGAAATTGAGCAAAATGGAGAATCTGGCGGAAAATATTATGAGGCAAATGTTAGAACCACTTCATTAAAAGGTATAACATATAGTGTGAATTTTGGCTTACAAAATATTATGCATAGAGACTTAACATATAATTTAAAAACAAACGTATTTTACGGAAAAAGAATTGGAGGAGATTTTGGATTGACATTGAAATACAATTATGACTAAACTATTTTACAAATTTCAACTTATCAATTTTTTCATAAAAATCATCATAATTACCATTATTTTCAATCACATAATCAGCCTTCTTCCTCTTTCCATCTTCGCCATTTTGATTTTTAATAATTATTTCAAATCTTTCGACCGTCCCACCTCTTTTTATAAATCGTTGCCTTTCCAATTCTCCATCTATTACAATTAAAATAACTTTATTGCACTTTTTATCCCATCCAACCTCGTATAATAAAGGCACATCTAAAAAAATATATCGCTCATTATTGTTTTGTTCTATAAAATCATTACATTTATTTTCAATTATTGGATGTATCAAAGATTCTAATTTTCCCTTTTGTACAACATCGTTAAACACAATTTTTGCAAGATTGCTTTTATCGTTAGTGCCAAATAATTCCTTAATTTGTTTTAAAAAAACTTCCTCTTGATATAATTTTTTAACCTCATCGTCGGATTCAAAAATTTTATATCCTTTTTTTCTCAAATATTCCACCATTGTGGTTTTACCACTCGCCACAAGACCAGTAATTCCAATAACTTTAACTTTTTTTTCTTTGTACACTATTATAGTGTCTCCCTTTTTTTCAAAAACGCAACCTGCAAAAGTATATTTTTTAATTGTATCTATGTTATCTAACAATCTTTTTAACTTTTCAAATCTTGGTGGTTGTTGCGATTTTGATACGTTTTTTACTATGTTTAATAACACTCTGTGTTTCTCTTCTTCATTCAATGAATTTAAAAAATTGACATGTAAAACATTATCACCAATCTTATGATTGGTGTATAAATTTGCGCCCTTTGTTACAATATTACTTTCCACAATTTCATTTGCTTTTTGAAATGTGTCAATGCTATTATTTATTCTACGAATAATATTGTTTTTTTCCTCAAAACTATTTAGAAAATTTCGTATTTTATTTCGTAAATATTTTTCATCTTCGTTGCTATCGTCTTCACACCATTTTATATTATTTGTTGACAAATATTGCTTTAAATCTTCTTTTCTTGCGTTTAATAATGGACGAATAAGGGTGAATCCTTGCATTTTGCTAACTTTCTGCATAGAAGACAAACCCCTAATTCCACTTCCCCTAAATAATCTAATCAAGAAATTTTCAACCTGATCCTGCAAATGATGTGCCAATAAAACCACATCAATTTTTTGTTCTTTCATGTATTCAAATATGAATTTATATCTATATTCCCTAGCTTCATTCTCGCTGTGTATTCCTTCAGGACAAGTTTTTGTAACATGTTTTATATTGTTGTCTGATAACAATTTATGTATGTAATTTGCCTCATTTGTTGACGTTGGAATTCTTATTTTATGATCTATGGTAATAGTAAAAAGATCTTTATCATTCTGTTTTATCCATTCATTAATTAGAAAAGTCATCGCAAGCGAATCAATGCCTCCTGACACCGCAATTAGTATTTTATTTGCATTTTGCAACTCTGTTATATTAAAATCTATCATTTGTAAAACAAATTAAGATATTATTCTTTTTGCATTATGCAATCCAAAAGTTGTCATTCCACCAAACTTAACATCTGAAGAATTTAAAAAATCGTCTATTGCCCCTATACTTAAATCAATAAATTTAAAGTCCCCACTTGATTCCGCTAAATCTTTTATATTATTTTTATTGTTTTTTATAAATTCTAAAACTTCATTTGAAGTTAGGGCACAATCCACAAGAGTAGTTATAGCGGTTGAATTATTTTGTGTCGCAATACCCAGTATTTTAAAATTTGATAATTGTGTATTTAAGCCAGTTTCTTCTTCAATTTCTTTAAAAGAATTTTCACTTATCGTTTTGCACCCTTTTTCCCAATATCCACCAACAAATTTATAATGCGGAAGTTTCGTTGAAATTATTGGAAATTTGTTGTCCTTTGTTTTTATAATCGTTTGAGTGGCTATGTGATTTGTAACATAACATTTTTCATTTAAATAATCTGGATTGCGATTTACCAATGTGTAACTATATTTTGTATAATCAAAATAGATATTTAATTTGCCATTTTCAAATTTTGCATCAATAATTTCATAAATATCTCCATCATAAGCACCAGTTTTTTCTTTATCAGCCCATTTTTCTTTTATTATTGCTTTTGCTTTTTCGGTAAAAACTTTTTCTTTTGAAATATGAACATAATTTATGTCTTTTTCTTCAATTATATCATTAAAAAAGACTTTAAAAGTAAGATCTTTGATTTTTAATTCCATATTAAATCCTTAATTAACTATATTTTTATTGTATAAAATAAAATATATAAAGCAAAAAAATTAAATTTGCTTTATATATTTTAAAAATTATCATATGAGGTATGAGATTAAGATACACAGATGCTGTTATTACCACAATAAGAAGGCGAAATCAGTTTTTTTATGAATTTTTCAATATGGCAGTTTTTATTAGTTATACGGGTGTAATAGCGTTATTATCGTCTTTTATTTTTTTTACCCACAATGATTTATATTTCAATTCCATATCCATATCTATAAAAATTTCATTCTTTTTGTGGTTATTTTGTTTATATTTTTATCTAATTAGTGAGTTGAGATTTAGAATAGTGCAATTGGCAAAAATAAAGGAAAATACAAAATTACTCAACAATATAACTCTTTTAATATCGTTTTTTTTATCAACCATTAGCATACTATTCATATGATAAATAATAAAAATTTATATAGACATTCCGTAACTGGATTTTTAGTAATTCCTTTGTTTGTTTGGTTTTTGTGTTCCATCCATTTTGTCATAGAGAATCCAAGAATGCATCTACCAATACTTTTTTGCAATTCAACAAATTGCTTGTTTGGAATATTTTTTACAATAATCTCTTTGTATCATCTTAATTTTGAATTAAAATACATTTTACAATATAGAATTTCATTAGATAAGGACATTAGATATATATTATTTTTATTTTACGACATATTGTCTCTAATAATAGGGGGAAGTGCTATTTTTGCGATATTAAATTTATATATATTAAATTTAATAGGTGGGAACATGTTATGAATAAATATTTTGTTCGTTTTATTTGTTTTTTTATTTTTAATAAAAAAAAAAGGCATGCTTTTAGAAAACAATATTCAACTTTAACCAACAGAGAGTTTCTTGAAAGATTGCAGGATAGAATGATGTTGGAAGGTTGGAAATATGACACGAATGATAAATTGCCGAATTGTAAAATAATAATGTGCTATCACAAACCAGCTCAACTTTTTCAACATAAATTGATTTTTCCAATACATTCTGGTAGAGGTGTTGCAAAAGATAAAAGCAAAGATGGTGTGGTAAACGAAATAGCGCACAAATGGTTGTTAGACAATATGGTTGGGGATGATACAGGAGACAATATTTCACATTTAAATCGTTGGTTTAATGAATTAACCGGTATATATTGGGCATGGAAACATTATGACAAAATTGGTAACCCTGATTATATTGGAGTTTTTCATTATAGAAGATTATTTACATTTGATATGGTGTATGAAATTGCTAATTACGATTTGATTGTGCCAAAGGATAGAATTAGATTGGATAGGTATGGAAAGGCTATAAATTTAGTGAGTATGACCGGAGATAAAGGAAAACTTGAAGATGTGATAAAAAAAATTAAACCTGATTTTACAAACAAATATAAAGAATATTTGAAAAGCGATGAATTGTTCGCAAGAAATATGTTTATAATGAAAAAAGAAATGTTTTTTGAATATTGTGAAATTATTTTTCCAATCATGATGGAAGTTTTTGAAAAATACGGAAAAAATGCAACAGATCCAGCGACAAACATGAGAATTATTAGTTCTACAGCAGAAACCATCACGGGAGCCTTTTTATATGCAAAAATTAAAGAAGGCTTTAAATACAAACAATATAAATGGATTTTTAGTATGGGAGAGTCGTAGATATTTTTTTATAATATTTTTCAATTTCCTCTTCCAACAAATTTAATCCTCTATCCAACGTTTGTCTAAACTTAACTTCCTCCTGCTCCAAGGTTTCCATGATTATACTTTCTCGCTCTTTTAATTCTGGATATGCTTGCCCCATTGCATCCACTAAGCATGGAACCAATTTAAACATAGATACATCTTTAATCCCCAATTGATGTATATGCCTCATTGCTCTTCGCATAATTCTTCTCAACACATAACCACGACCATCATTACTTGGCAAAACACCATCAGCAACTAAAAAACTTGAACTTCGCAAATGATCGGCAATTACTCTGTGTGATGCAATTTCACCTTCTCCAAAAAGCATTTTTGAATTGTCAATGAGTTTTTTAAATAAATCGATATCATAATTATTATGTACTCCCTGCAGCACAGCAGCAATTCTTTCAAGCCCCATTCCTGTGTCTATATTTTTGAACTTCAAATCTTTTAAACTGCCATCAGGTTGTCTTTCAAATTGTGTAAAAACGTTATTCCAAATTTCAATATATCTATCACCATCTTCATCTGGGTCACCGGGCTTTCCACCTTTAATTTCTTCTCCATGATCATAAAAAATTTCAGTGCAAGGACCACAAGGACCAGTGTCTCCCATTTCCCAAAAATTATCTTTTGTGGTAATTTTGATAATTTTGTCATCCGGTAATTTTGCTATATCCTTCCATAGTTGTATGGCCTCATCATCGGTATGATAAACGGTCACCAGTAATTTTTCTGGTGGTAAATTATAACCATTCAATAATAAATCCCAAGCCCATGTAATTGCTTCTTTTTTAAAATAATCACCAATGGAGAAATTACCAAGCATTTCAAAAAAAGTATGATGTCGTGCAGTGTAACCAACATTTTCCAAATCATTATGCTTGCCTCCTGCTCTAACACTTTTTTGACAAGTTGTAATTCTTTTTGAGGGTGGAGCCACCAATCCAGCAAAATAATCCTTCAACTGCACCATACCAGAATTTGTAAACATCAAAGTCGGATCATTCGGAACAAGCGAAGAAGATGGCAAAATCAAATGTTTTTGTTTTTCAAAATATTTTAAATAAATATTTCTAATTTCATTAAGAGTTAACATAAAATCAACGATAATTCATAAACAAATGATAATATGTTATAATAAAAAATCAATTTAATTGCATATTTAATATTTCCTCCCAAAATTCTCCCATTTTTGCATAGAACCACCAATCTTTTGCATATGTTTGATTTACATTTCTCCATGGTTTATCATCTATTGTAAAATGTTTGATAAAAACTTTATCTG
>JAITOR010000035.1 GCA_031289855.1 Rickettsiales bacterium | reverse complement strand
AAAAAACAATTTATTTTTTCACTTTAACCCTCTTAAATATTACATATTTATATTATAGACCATAAATACAAATTATGGAAGTACAAAAAAAAATTAGTTATTCATATTTTGCAAAAATTCGTTATTATTTTTTGTCGCTTTCATTTTATCTTTTAAGAATTCAATCGCCTCAATCTCGCTCATGTTTGAAAAAATCTTTCTTAAAATCCACGTTTTTTGCAATGAATCTTTCGAAACTAAAAGTTCTTCTTTTCTTGTGCTTGATTTTGTAATGTCAATTGCAGGAAAAATTCGTTTATCACTTATTTTTCTATTCAAAAGCAATTCACTATTTCCCGTGCCTTTAAATTCTTCAAAAATCACTTCATCCATTTTAGAACCCGTTTCAATCAATGCGGTGGCAATAATTGTTAAACTTCCGCCCTCCTCAATATTTCTTGCGGCACCAAAAAATCGCTTTGGTCGCTGCAATGCATTTGAATCCACACCACCCGTCAACACTTTTCCTGTGGAAGGCATAACATTATTGTATGCCCTTGCCAATCTTGTAATACTATCAAGCAAAATTATTACATCGTTGCCATATTCCACAAGCCTTTTTGCCTTTTCGATTATGATTTCAGCCAATTGCACATGCCTTACCGCTGGTTCATCAAATGTAGAACTTACAACCTCACCCTTTACATTTCTCGACATATCAGTAACTTCCTCAGGTCTTTCATCTATCAACAAAACTATTAGATGGGCTTCGGGATGTGCTTTTGTAATGGAATGTGCTATCGCTTGCATTAAAGAAGTCTTACCAGTTTTTGGTGGCGCAACTATCAATGCTCTTTGCCCCTTTCCCATTGGAGTTATCAAATCTACAATTCTACTACTATCTTCTTTTTTTGTTAAAAAAACCTCTTCATCCTCTAATTTCAACTTTTCATTGGGATACAAAGGAGTCAAGTCATCAAATCTAACTCTTGTTCTCAAATGTTCCATATCCTTTCCATTGACATTTAAGAGTTTTAAAAGAGAGAAGTATTTTTCACCCTTTTTAGGAGGTTTTATTTCACCTTTTATGTTATCTCCAACTCTTAAACCAAATTTTTTAATTTGATTAGGGGAAACATATATATCGTCAGGACCTGACACATAATTATTGTAGGAATTTCTCAAAAATCCAAAACCATCCGGTAAAATTTCCAAATACCCTTCATTAATAATAGTATTCAAAGGATTTGCAAAGCAAAAATTTCTTAAAAAGGCATAAATAAGTTCCTGCCTATTTAAATCCGCATGATTATTCACGCCATAACTTAAAGCTTTACTTGATATATCTTCAATCGAAAGTTTTTTAATACTTGCAAATTCTATTTGTTCTGGTGGTAAAAATGGTTTTTCTTCACTGAGAATTTCTTGCACAGCCTCCTGTTCTATTTCTGGCTCAATATATCTTTGAATTTCTTGTATTTCTGTCACCGCTGTTTCGAGTGATACAAAATCTGTTTCTATCTCATCTTCCACCTGTTTTTCCGCGCTAAATACTCTATCAATTTCCTTTTGATTTTCCTCCATTCTCTCTTTCTGCTCGGTCATAGTCATTTTTTGCGAAAATTGTTTTTTATGAAAAGGTTTTTTATTGGCATTTTCAGTATTTGTGAATACCACCTCCTTCTTTGAATTTTTTTTAATAAGCATTTCTCCCGTATTTTTGGGGGAAATTCCTTTATTTTCATTAGTTAAAACTAATTTTTTCCTTTTTACAATAGGAGAATCAACATTTGTATTTTCAGTCATAAGTAGATTTTTTATTAAAGTTCAGAATTACATTTCATATAATGCAATATTTATAAATAAAAGTCAAATAATAGTTTTCATTTTCATATTAAAAACAAGTTTATATTTTTAATGTGATTGCTTGATAATATTGACAAATTTAATTAAATATTCCTTTACTCAAATATCTATCACCCCTATCCGGCAATATAACCACAACATTTCCTGCCACTTTTCCTAATTTTCTCACTCCCGCCAATGCTGCTCCTGATGATGTTCCAGATAAAATTCCTTCCTTTTTAGCCAATTCTTTGATTTCGAACAAAGATTCCTCATCAGTTATTTTAAAAATCTCATCTACAATAGACATATCCATAGTTTTTGGCATAAAAGTATTTCCAATTCCTTCAATCCCATAACAACCAGCCACACCTCCACCCATTGTAGAACCTTGCGGATCAGCCAATATAATTTTAACATTTGGATTTTTTGATTTCAAATATCTACCAACACCTGTAATGGTCCCACCACTACCGGCACCAGCCACTAAATAATCTACATTTCCATCCAAATCATCCCATATTTCAGGTCCAGTGGTTTTAAAGTGCGATTCAGGATTTGCTTGGTTTTCAAATTGTCTAATATACAAATATTCTGGATGAGAATCTAGCAATTTTTGTGCCTCCTCAAATGCTCCTTGCATACCAAGATCCTTTGGTGTATTTACAATTTTTGCCCCTAAAATTCTCATAATATCTTGTTTTTCTTGTGAAAATTTTAATGGCACAAAAAATATAATATTGTATCCTTTGCCGATGGCAGCAAGAGCAATACCAATTCCGGTATTGCCTGCGGTAACTTCAATAATTGTTCCACCTCTTTTAAGTTTTCCGCTTTTTTCTGCCGCTTCAATAACTGCTCGTCCCATTCTGTCTTTTACACTTCCACCTGGATTTAACAATTCCATTTTTGCAAAAACATTAGATTTGAAATCAATATTATTTAACTTGACTATTGGAGTATTTCCAATTAAATCAATATAATTATTGTAGTATTTCATTATTTTGCTCCCTTTAATGCGGTTTCAATATCTTTTTCAATATCTTTTTTATCTTCAATACCAACCGATAATCGCAATAAATTGTCAGTAATGCCAATCTTTGCTCTTATATCCGCCGGAATACTTGCATGAGTCATTGTTGAAGGATGACAAATTAAACTTTCCACACCACCCAAACTTTCAGCCAATGCAACAAGTTTTAAATTTTTCAAAAACTTTTTGAAATCGTATTTATCACTCAAAATGAATGATATCATGCCACCACCACCTCTGGCTTGCTTTTTATGTATTTCATATCCTGGTGAAGTTTTTAAACCTGGATAATATACAATTTTTACTGCTTCATGTTTTGACAATTTTTCTGCAATATATTCTGCATTTTCATTATGTCTATCAAACCTTACTCCAAGTGTTTTTATACCTCTAATCAACAACCAAGAGTCAAATGGACTTAAAATTGAACCTGCTGCATTTTGTAAATATCCCAATCGTTCACCTATTTCCTTATCTTTAACTGCCACAAGTCCCGCTATTACATCACTATGTCCGCCTAAATATTTTGTAGCACTATGTAAAACAATATCCGCACCAAGTTCCAAAGGTTTTTGTAAATATGGGCTCATAAAAGTGCTATCCACAATGTAAGTAAGATTGTATTTTTTTGACAAATCACCAATTGCTTTTAAATCTGTAATTGTTAATAATGGATTAGCGGGACTTTCAACTAAAATTCCTTTTACATTTTTATCTTCTTTAATTGCCGCTTCAACTTTTGCGATATCAGTTGTATCAACGAATTCATATTGCAAATTAAATGGTTTAAATACCCTATCCAACAATCTAAAACTTCCACCATAAACATTTAGTGATATTAAAATTTTATCGCCACTTTTAAACAAAAGCAATGTTGTGGTAATTGCCGCAAGTCCAGAAGCAAAGGCAAACCCTCTTGAACCGCTCTCTAATTCTGCGATTAACTCTTCCAAAGCCTTTCTTGTGGGATTTCCACTTCGTCCATATTCGTAACCTTTTTCACCACCAGTAAGAACACCTAATTCCTGTTGCCTAAAAGTCGTAGCAAGATAAATAGGAACACTAACGGCTCCTGTTAATTTATCCTCTGCAATACCACCATGTATTACTTTTGTATTTACACTTGTATCTACATCGCTCATAAAACCTCCAAAAAAATACCCATCTCTCACAAGAATGGGCTACACAAAATAACAAAATAAATTATATTATAGCAAAAACCCACTCTTTGTAAGAATGCAACAACAAGTATTGATTTTTTTTACTAAAAACATAATTATAATTTAATAACAACTTGAGTGTAGCATAATTAATTTAAATGTCAAGCATAAAATTACAAATATATTTTTATTTTTCAAACACATTATTTATAATTTCCAATATATTTACATCACCATTCAATGTTATACTTTTTTTATTTTTCTCTGCCATTTCTTTCAATTTTTTCTTATTTTTAATTAAGTTAAAGAAAATTTCCTGTAAAGTATCAAAATTTTTTTCTTGCACCACCACCACTGCACCTAATTTTTCAAACAACATTGCATTTTTTACCTGATGATTATTTGCTGCCGTCGGTAAAGGTATTAAAATTGCAGGTAATCCAGCCACAGCAGTCTCCGTCAAAGTGCCATTTCCTGCCCTTCCAATCACCAAGTGCGCCTTTTCCAAAATTTTATCCATGTTATTAAAAAAGGTTTCAACTTTATGATTTAAATCTATTTTTTTATAATATTCCTGTACTCCACCAATATAATCGGCTTGTATTTGATGATATACTTTAATTTTTTTTTGTTCTTCTTTGTGAACCATATCAAAAATATAAGGCAATTTTTCACTAAAAATTTTTGCACCCAAACTTCCGCCAGTTATTACAATATTCATATTCTCATCACTGTCCACATCATATTTTTTAGCATTTAATTCTTTAATTTGTTTTCTAATCGGTTGTCCAGTAAAAACGATTTTTTCAAAATATTTAAAAGAAATTCCATAAATTTCAGGATAGGCCGTCATAATTTTTAAAGCATATTTTAAAAAAAATTTATTGGTTTTACCTATATAAACATTTTGTTCGTGCAATATAAATGGAGTTTTAGTCCACACACAGGCAAATAAAACTGGTAAAGTTGCATAACATCCAAACCCAACAACTAAATCCGGCTTTTGTTGTAATAAAATTTTTTTTGCCTTAAATATCGCAAAAATAATATTTTTTATGTCCTTGATTTTTTTTAAATTTTTTCCAGTTTTTATAATTTCATACTCGTATTCAAATCCTTTTGCATATTTTTCATAAACATCATCGCTAATAATTTTTACATCATATTTGTTGTCAATTAATATATCGGCTACGGAAATGGCGGGAAATATATGCCCTCCCGATCCACCGGTGGCAAGAAAAATTTTTTTTTGTTTATTCATCTTCTCCCACATAAATTCCAATCTTCCTTGCGGTTTTAACCAAGTCATCATCTTTTTTAACAGGTCTGTTGGCAGAAGCTACGGCTTCATATAAATCCACATCGCTAATCTTTCCATCTTTTAAAATTACTAATCTTTTATCTTTTCCATCACACAACAAATCTACTGCATGAGTAGCAAATTGTGCTGCCAAAATTCTATCATAAGCTGTTGGAATACCACCCCTCTGTATGTGTCCTAAAATTGAATTTCTATTATTATAACCTTTATCAGTCAATTTTTGACAAATATAGTTTGAAAAACCAGTATAAGAAGCTATACCATTTTTATCAACTATGGCATTTTCACCTTCCAATGTCTTACAACCTTCTGCCACCACAATTAAAGCATACCCCATTGTTTTTTCCAATGTTTCATCGAGTTTTTTACATACATTATCCAAATTATAAGAAATTTCAGGCAATAAACACACACAAGCTTCACCCGCAATTGCTGTATGCAAAGCCAAATGTCCTGCATCCCGCCCCATTACTTCCAATATTAAAATTCTATCATGAGAATAGGCGGTGGTTTGTAGTTTATCCATTGCTTCCATAGTCACAGTTCTTGCGGTGTCAAAACCAATAGAATAATCAGTTATAGGCGTGTCATTGTCAATTGTCTTTGGAATACAAATGATATTGATGTCAGTATCTTTAACTAAATCAGCAGTTATCGTGGCAGAACCATCTCCACCAATTACAATAATACTATCCATACCTAATTTTGCCGCTCCCTCTCTAAACAAATCTTTATAATTTTCAACATTATTCTTGTTTTTATCTCTATTTTTGCTCTTCAAAATCGTTCCACCAGTTCGCATTGGAGTAAAATTATTTCTCAATAGGGTTGCAGATGATATTTTTTCAGATTTTAAATTATTATACAAAAGACCATCAGTTCCATTGTAAATTGCAAATACCTCAATTCCTCTAACTTCACATGTTTTTATTGCCGCTGTAATTACAGCATTTAGACCAGAACAATCTCCACCAGATGTGAATATTCCAACTTTTCTAATTTGCTTTTTTGACATAAATATTTAATTCATTGAACAATTTTTATTGTATATATTGATTTTTAAAAATCAAAAAATAATTACATAAAGTGAAAAATTATATTTATTAATATCCCCTTAAATATCAGTATAACACTTATCCCTTAAATAATTTTTATATAACGGAATTGAATCTATTTTTTCCTTATCACATGCCATTCTCTCTTTTTCCCTCAATTCCATCAACTCTTCAACTGCAATTTTTGGCCCAATATTTGTTGATGATTTTGAATCGATTTCAAATTTTGCCATCACATCAGGATAAACACTTATACTATGTTTTATACAAAACACTTTATCCAAATTTTTCCTTCTATTCAC
>JAITOR010000072.1 GCA_031289855.1 Rickettsiales bacterium | reverse complement strand
GGCATATTGTTATCTTTGTACTCCACTTTGGGATTAGTTTTTAGCATTCCAACTGGATGGATTTTTGATAAATATAAGTTAAAAGGTGAAGCAATATTAGTGCTTGCAACCTTGATAACATTTTTGGCCGCAATTTCGATTCCAGATGTAATCACGAGCCATGTTTTAACTTTCATTTTATATGGAATAATGGGACTTTCCACTGATTTTATATTTATTGGCTCTTTTTCAGTATTAAATGGCAAATATCAAAAGGAAGAGTTAATTTCAGCCAATTCAACTTTACAATTTTTTGGTGGAATAGCAAATGTATCGTCAGCATTTATAACTGGTTTTTGTATACAAAAAGGTGGTTCAATCATATTACCGGTGCTTGTGTTGTGTTTTGTATTTTTAACGTGTTTATTGTTCAAAATGTTTTATAAAAGACGATCTTATTAATTTGATTTTTTTTTTATCCTCATTATACTTCAATATTAGTAATAATTTATATTTTTATGCAAGATAAACCTATGTTGATTTTATGTTTAGTTTTAATTGGAATCATTATGGTATATTTTTGGTTATTTGGTTTTAGTATAAATAAATGGACGAGATACGGACAATATGGCGGACTTACATTGGCAGCATTTTTTTTACTTGATAACCTGTTCAGACCAGGAAAATAATGTTTAATTTGAGTGGAAATGATTGGGGAAAGGCATTAAGTCTTGTGATTATAATAGGTTTTATGTTTTCAAGTTTATTTATTAGAAATGCTTTAAATAAAAACGAGAAGATTAAAAATATTCTAATTTGGTTGGTTATTATTTTTTTCATAGCAATTGCCTATAATAATAAGCATTTATTGGAAGGCTTTGTTCCATATAAGGCCAGTGGACAAAGGGGAGAAATAGAGATACGAAAGGCAGATGATGGGCATTTTTATCTAATGACAAACATTCAAGGTAACAATATTTTGTTTTTAATTGACACAGGAGCAACAATTACTTCTTTGAACACTAACGATGCGAAAAAATTGGGAATTGAGGTTGACAAAATAGTCTATAATATTCCGTCCATTACGGCAAACGGAACTGTATTTGGTGCAAGTGCAGAGGTTAACAATATTATTGTAAATGATTATAGGATAGAAAAATTAAAGGTGCATATAAATAAAAATATGAAAGGAGAATCCTTATTAGGGATGAATTTTTTAAGTCAATTGGAAGGATATGAAATAAAAAAAGACAGAATGATATTAAGATATAAATAAATTTTATTTTTAAAAAATAACAACTAATATTCATTATATGTTAAAAATTGATATAGATTATAGTAAAATTAAAGATAATTTGGAATTTTACAAAAAACTTACTGGTTACAAAAGTGATTATGTGGTGCCAACATTGAAAGCGAATGCCTATTCATTTGAATTGGAAAAAATATTGAAACTTTACGAAAAGCAAAATATTTTTTGTATTTATTCAACTGATGAAGGTGTTAGGGCTCGTCAAATAAGGGGGGATGCAAAAATTTTTGTGTTTTCTGCTCTATTTCCCGAAGATATTGCGATATACAAAAAATATAACTTAATACCAGTTATAAATAGTTTTGAACAACTAAAAATAAGTCCATTCAAAGAAATTGCTTTACAATTTAATACAGGTATGAATAGAAGCGGAATTGAAATTAGTGAACTAAAACAAGTTCAAACATACATAAAACAAAATAATATAAATGTATTTTTGATAATGTCACATTTATGTTGTGCTGATGACATTAAAAGTCCTGTAAATCAAATACAATTTGATAATTATAAAAAAATTTGTGATACATTTGATGATACTAAAATCATAAGAAGTTTATTGGCAACGGATGCTACTGAAAATTTTTATGACACTTATGGCAGATATGCAAATTCTTCAAGAATAGGATTTGGATTATATTATAACAAGGTTTGGTGTTTAAAAATAAAATGTGATGTCATAAATGATTATTTGCCAGTTGGATTAAAAGATGGTTTTTTAAGTGATTATGCCATAGATGGATATGTGGTGGCGGAAGGAGAAAAAGTTAAAATTACAAAAATTACAGAAGACAGAATATTTTTGGAGAAGAATTTAAATGGCAAGGAAGTTATTATCCTAGGAGATGAAGTGCCGGATTATAATGCTATTTGCGGAAGTGATTCTTTAGAAGCCATACCGAGATTATTGGCAAAAAATATAAATATCAATGTCGAAGGACAAAAACTTTGGACAGAAAATGATGGATACTATTCAAGAATAATGGAAGTTAGAGAGATAAGTGAAGATGGTGTAGTGGGTTATGGTGCCACCAGAGAAGTTAAAAAAGGAGTTCGTTTGGCTGTTTATGCAGGCGGTTATTTGGATGGAACTTTGAGAGTATTATCAAATTCAGGTGCTGTGGTGTATGTAGAAAATACAAATGGTGATTTTGTTGCTTGCGAACTATATGGTAGAATTTCAATGGATCAGTCTATATTGAATATTGGAAACAATGACATAAATATCGGTGCAAAGGTTATAATATACGATAAAGATCATCCGAAAGATAGATTTTGCAAAAATATAAATAAAACAGAAACTGAGATTTTTTATATGCTGGATAAATCTTATAGAGTTAGACATGTTTAAAGTTAAAATTTTTACACTATTTCCAAATATGTTTAATTACCTTGATAGTTCAATACTTGGTAGAGCATTAGAAAAAAAATTATGGGAATATAAATTGGTAAATTTTAGAGAATATGCAAGGGATAAATATAAAAGTGTTGATAATGTACCATTTGGTGGAGGCAATGGTATGATAATTCGTCCTGACGTGCTTGCGGATGCGATAGATGCTAATTGTAGCGAAAAAACTAAGATTTATTATATGTCGCCAAGAGGCAAAGTTTTTAAACAAGAAAAATGCAAAGAAATTATAAAACATAATGAAATTGCAATTATTTGCGGAAGATACGAAGGATTAGATCAACGGGTTATTGATTTTTATAAAATGGAAGAGTTGTCAATCGGCGATTATGTGTTAACTGGCGGCGAATTACCAGCGATGGTTATTATTGATGCTTGTGTAAGAAATATTGAAGGAGTTATACAGAAAGGATCATTAAATAATGAAAGTTTTACAAATGGTGAAAATTTAGAGCATGATTTATACACACATCCAATAGAATGGAGAGGAATGGTGGTGCCGGAAGTTTTGAGGAGTGGGCATCACGAAAATATTAGACAATGGAAAGAGAGAGAAAGTGAAAAGATGACAAGAAAAAGAAAAGAGGAAAAATAACCAAAATATAAAACTAACGAGATATTATTTTTTCATTGCTTTTTTCTTCATTTCCTCTGGCATTTTTTCAATTGCATACCTATAAGCCGTTCGTGGCATACTACTTTTTCTTGCCACCACAAAATCATATACCTTTTTACAATGCTCTTCTTTTGCTTTTGTTGTTTGTTTTACAAAGCCTTCACTCAGGCTGGCAGCCTTTAACGCCCATCCATATCCTTTTTGCACCAAATCATCCTTACTATCCATCATATTGTCTGCAATTTCAAAAATATCATTTAAAAACAATCCTTGTCTTGCTGGAATTATAAAACTTACAGCACTTGCCCTTTTAATCCATCGCGATTCTTGTTTGCTCCATCGCTTCAATTCCTTTATAAATTCTGGATACATAATAATAAATGTTCCCATTGTGTGATTACAAAAAGTATCACATGTGGCCCAATTGTTAATATATTTAAAAACCCAACTTTCAAAAAGTTTAAAATCATTTTTTGTATATTGTTCATGAAACCTTAAACTCCAATTACATGCTATAAATGCTGGTTCCATGTAACTATCTTGCCATAGCAATTCACATAAATCAAAAACCACTTCCTTACTCCATTCCTTATCAAAATATTTATTCGCAAGTTTTGTCACATCTCCTGATCTCCAACCATGAGTTTTTATAGGTTCTTTAAAAAAATTTGTCTGCCCCTTTGCATTAACTTCATCATGTCCATCAGCAAGTTCTTTTTTTATAAGTTGTATTACATTCATTTCTTATGACTCACAACTTTATTAATGGCATTCAAATATGCTTTTGCACTACTTGCAATTGTATCAATATCTCGCCCTTCACCACTGAAAATTTTTCCTTCATATTGTAGAACAATACTAACTGATGCAATGGAATCTACACCTTTACCAATGGAATTTACATTATAACTTTCCAAAAAACCATCAATATTAGTTAATTTATTGATTGCATTAAATACAGCATTCATTGAACCCATACTTTTTGCTTCAACTTTAATTTCCTTACCTTTCTGCAAAACATTCAAAGAAGCCGTCTTTTCGCTATCATAATCACCAGTCACATCATATGAAACAAAAACATATTCATTGCCTTCATCGGTGTTTTTATCACTAATAATCGCAATTATATCGTCATTTGTAATGTCTTTTTTATAGTCACAAAGTTTTTTAAAGCGTTCAAAAGCATTCGTAATTTGCTCTTCATCAAGAGTGACATTTAATTGTTTCAACCTATCTTTAAAAGCATTTTTTCCTGACAATTTTCCTAAAACCAGTTCAGTTCCTTCAAAACCAACATCGCAAGCCTGCATAATCTCGTAAGTTTCACGATTTTTTAACATACCATCCTGATGCACTCCGCTTGCATGTGAAAATGCATTTGCCCCCACAATTGCTTTATTTTTTTGCACCGGAAATCCAGTAATTGTAGAAACAAGCCTTGAAATGTTGGCAAAATGTTTTGTATTTATATTCGTAGAGTAAGGATACAAGTCATTTCTTGTCTTAATCGCCATCACAACCTCTTCCATCGCCGCATTTCCAGCTCTTTCACCCAATCCATTTATAGTGCATTCCACTTGTCTTGCTCCTGCATTCAATGCGGAAAGTGAATTTGCGGTTGCCATTCCCAAATCATTATGACAATGGGTGGAAAATACAGCCTTATCACTATTTGGCACATTTGTAATTACTTTTTTTATAAATTCATAATATTCTGTTGGATTTGTATATCCAACCGTATCAGGTAAATTTATAGTGGTTGCACCATTTTTGATTGCACTTTCAACACATTTACAAAGAAAATCAAATTCCGTCCTTGTGGCATCTTCGGCCGACCATTCCAAATCACCAATTTTATTTTTTGCATATACGACCATCTTGTTAGACATTTCAAATACTGCATCTGGCTCCATCTTTAACTTCCACTTCATATGCACGGGACTTGTGGATACAAAAATATGCACTCGTCCCTGTTTTGCCGGTTTAACTGCCTCTACCGCCCTATCAATATCACCCTCTTTTGTTCGAGCAAGACTTGTAATTATAGAGTTTTTACTTCTTTTAGCTATGGTATTTACGGCCTCAAAATCACCAGGAGATGATATGGCAAAACCTGCTTCAATCACATCAACACCCATATTATCGAGAGATTCCGCCACCAGCAATTTTTCCTCAAATGTCATTGAGGCACCAGGAGATTGCTCGCCATCGCGGAGTGTTGTGTCAAAAATATAAATCTTATTATTCATTGGAAATCCTTTTTTTTATTAAACTAAAATTTTTGTTAGAAATACTATGCCCTTACAGGCAACAATAATAATAAAATAATAGAATTTAAAAACATAAAGATATTATGGACAAAAAATAAAAGATGTCAAATGTTTTTGAAAATTTTTGAAGTTCAATCATTTAATCATATTTCAATGAAATATTTCATTTATTTGCAAAAATTTATAAAACCTATAAGCAGTTATAATTTCTAACTTTGATGGCTTTTTAATAAAAAATTTCATAAAATTAAATGGTTGTTATAAATCCATTATAACATATTTACGAAATGTGGGAAGTATAAAAAATAAATATTTATTATGCTTATATTTTACCAGTATAATATTTATCCGAATACGGAATTTTTGTTACAGAATTTGGATTTATGTTTTTATTTTTCAAAAAAACTTCATAGTGTAAATGCGGCGCAGTTGCTGTTCCCGTTTTTCCCGAATAACCTATAATTTGCCCTGCTTCAACCTTATCTCCATTTTTTACAGCAAATTTACTCAAATGAAAATATTTTGATTCACAATTACCAGAATGCGTTATAACCACATAATTTCCCGCTCCACTTGGCTGTACAGCAGTTCTAATTATACCATTACCGGCCGCATATATGGGTGTTCCAGTTTTTGCACTATAATCAATTCCCTTATGATTTTTTATATATCCTTTCACAGGATGTATTCTCCATCCATAATCACTGGTTGTTCTTGAATTTTCTATTGGTTGCATCAATAAGCATTCCTTTTTTACACTTGTATCCCTATCGATGGTTCCATTTTCAAAAAACCATTTCTCATTTGTAATTTTATCATCTTTATATTCTATTTGACCCTCAATTTTGCCCCTTATGTCATAAAATTTGCTGATTCCTTCCTTTTTATCATTTTTATATGCTATTTCTTCTTTTAATTTTCCATTTGCATAATAAACCTTCTCTATACCTTCTTTTTTATCATTAAAAAGTGGAATTTCATACTTTACATTACCATTGCCATAATTGTAATTTTCACCAATTTTTTCTCCATTTTTAAAAACCTCCTCCTTTTCAGCCTTACCATTTTCATAAAAACTTATGGCATTTTTTCTTAAATCTTCATAATGTTTATGTAGGTTGTCATCTTTTTCTTTATATTCATCCGTAATTTTTTCTATTTGTTTTTGTGATTTCTCTCTCTGTTTTTTTATTTTTCCTTCCATAGTTTCATTCGCATAGCAATTTACTAACATAAATAATATCAATATTAATAATATTTTCATTTCAATTCCTCTGTTCTTTTTTCACCATTTTTAAAAGCATTTTTCAATGTATTTTCCAATTCTGGTTGTAAAATATTTAAAATCGCTTCGGTTACACCACCTTTGCTTACCACTGAATTTTTCAATTGCTGATATTCTTTGCTATCATTCATAAGTGCAATACTACCATCAAATAACTTATAAACAAGGTTTTTTGCCATATTTTCACTTAAATACTTGCCACTTTCTTTAACCAATAATTCTGCCAATAAATATATATATGCAGGACCACAGCCTGATATTAACATTAAATAATCCAATTCTTGTTCGCTTTTTACCCAAAATATATCACCAGTTGATAATAATAATTTTTCAATTCCCTCACACAATGACTCATCATTTGACATCGCTAAGTTCACACTTTTACCAACTTTAATTGCCACATTTGGCATTATTCTAACAACTTTCTTAAATTCATGATATTTTGAAATTGGTGTTCCTGCAAGAAATGAAACTATAATTGAGTTTTTAAATTTCAATAATTCTGGCATAATTTCATTTATCTTTTGGGGCTTTACAGCAACAAAAATAACATCTGGTTCAAAATCAACTTTATTAATATTGTCGACAAATCTATATTGTTTAAAATCATTTGCTTTCGACAGGCTCGGCTGCACCACCACAATATTTTCATTGCATACTTGCAGTAGCGCACCACCTATATTTCCACAACCTATTAAAAGAATTTTCATAGAATCATTTCTTTTCTTTCGCTTCTTCTTTATTTTCTTTTACTTCTTTATTTTCTTTATTTTCAATCACATTTATATTAAAATCCGTAACTCTTTTTAAGTCTGCAAAAATTTCGGCACCATCCTCCACTGATAATATTCCGTATTCAACTTTTCCATGTATCTTTGCTTTACCAGAAATGCTTATTTTTTTGCTCTTAACATTGCCTTTGAATGTTCCTTTTAAAATCACCTCTTCTGCTACAATATTCCCATCTACATTCGAAGATTCACGCAAAGTCAAATGATTGGCAAAAATATTACCCTTTACTTTTCCTTCAATTTCCAACACATTTTCATCTTTAATATCACCAGTAATTTCTAAATTTTTAGAAAAAACAGAAATGCTGTTATTTTTTATTATAGTATTTTCTTTAAACATTGCCATTTACAAAACATTTTTCTCTTTTAAGAGTAAGAGTTATTTTTAAAAACGCAAATAAAAATTGATAATTAAATTTTGTTTTAATATATCTCATTTATTTTTGGAGAAAATTGTATTTTCTAACTCTTGATTTTGACATAACGCTTTTAATGCCTTTATTCATAATATAGAACAAAGGCATTTCATAATTATGATTGTTATTCTCCGCAATTAGTGGATGATTTATTGTTTTTCTGATTTTTTCAAATATCAAATTAAAATTATTCTAATTCCAGTCGTTTGTAAATTCATCATCACATATGGCCAAGTAAAATCAACTAAATAAGTTTGGCAATAATTTTTTTTCGTTTCAAATTTTGTCACAAATATTATGAAAATTCAATATATTTCACACAACAATAATGTTTCCCAATAGGCAGAGTGGTCTATACCTTTGAAAAAATCAAATTTGTATCCACAATTTAAACTTTCAATAAATGGTTTTATTTTA
>JAITOR010000064.1 GCA_031289855.1 Rickettsiales bacterium | reverse complement strand
AAAATCATACAATAAGAATTGTTTAATAAAAACTATGCTACAGGATAAAAATAAAAAGTAAAATAAAAATCATTTTAAATTTAAAATTTTGTTATTCATATTTCATGTCTTTTTCAAATTGTCTTCCTTGTTTTATTAAATATATTTACATTATACATCATAGGTATAAAGTATGGAAGTAGTTTTTGAAAATATTTTTTTTATTTAATTATATTTCTTTTATTTTCCACTTGAAAAACAATAGAACAAAAAACAATCAAAACCAACTTCATTGATTTAGAACCCTCAAGAGAGGGAAGTGATTATGGTATATTTTACTTTTTCGTTTTCTCTTCTATTTCTTCTCATCATCCACTACTTCCCCTTCCTTTACATCTCCACCAGAATTTCCCATGTCATTAGGATTAAATCCGCCTGCTGCATCACCACCATTTGCTGTTGCTCCTTGTTTATATATTGCTTCACCCAATTTCATTGATGAATTACTTAATTCTTCTATTCCTTTTTTAATCTCATCAATTGATGGTTCACTTTTTTCTAATATTTTTTTTAATACTTCAATATCATCTTCAATTTTCTTTTTTTCATCAACACTTATCTTATCTCCATAGTCTTTTAGGCTCTTTTCAGTGGAAAAAATTAAAGTATCTGCATGATTTTTTTCCTCAACTAATTCTTTTTTTTGTTTATCAGATGCAGCATTTAATTCAGCGTCTTTTCTCATTTTTTCAATTTCAGCCTCACTCAATCCGCCGGAAGATTGTATTGTGATATTTTGTTTTTTACCAGTTCCTTTATCGGTTGCAGATACATTCACTACACCGTTTGCATCAATGTCAAAAGTTACTTCAATTTGTGGCATTCCACGAGGTGCGGGTGGTATTCCATCGAGGTTAAATACACCAAGCGATTTATTGTAAACAGCAATGTCTCTTTCTCCTTGAAAAACCTTAATTGTTACGGAAGGTTGGTTGTTTTCCGCAGTTGAAAATACCTGTGATTTATTAGTGGGAATTGTTGTGTTTCTATCAATCAATCGTGTAAATACACCGCCCATAGTTTCAATTCCTAAAGAAAGCGGTGTTACATCTAACAATAACACATCAGTTACATCACCCTTCAATACTCCACCCTGTACTGCAGCTCCAATTGCAACAACTTCATCAGGATTTACACCTTTATGAGGTTCTTTGCCAAAAAATTGTTTAACCACTTCTTGAACTTTTGGCATTCTTGTCATACCACCAACCAATACAACTTCATCAATTTCATTGTTTTTCAACCCTGCATCCGTCATTGCTTTTTTACAAGGTTCAATGGTTTTTTGTATTAGGTCATCTGTTAATTGTTCTAATTTTGCTCTTGTTAGTTTTAAATTTAAATGTTTAGGACCACTTGCATCAGCGGTTATGTATGGTAAATTAATTTCAGTTTCTGTTGCAGAAGATAATTCTTTTTTAGCATTTTCAGATGCTTCTTTTAATCTTTGAATTGCTAATTTATCTTTCGACAAGTCAATTCCTTGTGTATTTTTAAAATCATCAATCAAAAATCTTTGTATTCTTGCATCAAAATCCTCACCACCTAAAAATGTGTCGCCATTGGTCGCTTTCACTTCAAATACGCCATCACCTATTTCTAATACTGACACATCAAAAGTTCCACCACCTAAATCATATACTACAATTTTTTTGTTACCAGTTTTATCAAGTCCGTAGGCAAGGGCGGCCGCTGTTGGTTCATTTATAATTCTTTTAACTTCAAGTCCAGCAATTTTACCGGCATCTTTTGTGGCCTGTCTTTGAGAATCGTTAAAATATGCAGGTACAGTTATTACGGCTTCGGTTACTTTTTCACCCAAATATGCTTCAGCAGTTTCTTTCATTTTTTGTAAAATAAATGCTGAAACTTGTGATGGTGAATATTTTTCACCTTGTGCTTCCACCCAAGCATCTCCATTTTGTGCTTCAACTATTTTGTATGGAACGCTCTCCTGATTTTTTTTAACCTCATCATCGCCAAATCGTCTACCAATGAGTCTTTTTACTGAATAAACAGTATTTTCTGCATTTGTAACTTGTTGTCGTTTAGCCGTCTCACCAACTAATTTTTCGTCTTTTCCATCTTTGTTTTTTACAAAACCAATGATGGAAGGCGTTGTTCTACGACCTTCCGCATTTTCAAGAACTTTTGTTTCTTTACCTTCCATTATGGCAACACAAGAATTTGTAGTTCCTAAATCAATACCTATAATTTTTCCCATTTATATACCTAATTTATTACTAATTAATATATAGTGCAAATTTAAAAAATAACAAGGAAAAAATATTTAAGAATATTATACATCCTTAGCCTGAAGAGCTATTTTTACATTTGGTAATGTATTTGGTGATTTTGTAACCTCTTTTTTTTGTGATTCAATATTGTCTCGAATTTCAGTAAAATTACTAGGACAATCATCTTCTATTTTAGTTGGCGATTTAAATGATAATGGGGTTTTTTTGGCGGGAAATGTAGCAGCAAAACGTTTGGCTTTAACTTCTGCAACTATTTTTTCAATGTACTTTTTATCCTCTTCCTTTCCCGTACTAATTGAGTTCAAGAATTCTACTACCATATTCACACAAATTATCCGTATATTCCCTTGCTTCTGTTGCCGCTATTCCATTTTGTTGAATTTCATCCAATAATTTGTTTTTTACACCTTCTTTTGTAAAAATTGCAACTCCACCATTATGCTTTTTTAATTCCTCTTCTTCTTTTTTATATGCATTTCTTAACTCTTCAAATTCAGGTTTATCAAAAATTTTTGTATCTATTCCATTGAGTATTCTAAGTATTTGAAAACGATGTCCCAAGCCTTCATTAGGAGTCACTTCCAATGTCGCGGCCATCATATCATAAATGACTACATTTTTTTGTTCCACTTTTTCTTTTACTGCTGAATCTCCAGTAAAGATTCCAGAACAAACATTTTTTGAATAAATTGTTGCTTTATGTTGTTCAAAAGCATTTCTTTTTTTTGTGGCTTCAGTTAATTCTAATTTTATAATACTATTACCTATTACTTTACCATTTTCATCTATTTTAACAAAAAGTTCAGTTTGCAATGCATCCAAAAATTCACCATTTTTTACACTTTTGATAATTTCCAATTCATTTGCTTCTATTGGTAGATTCATTGTCAATCTGTAATTGATGCTGTGAACATACTCTGAAAATGGCATATGGTTCGCTTCTTCCAATGAATGTGCAGATTCTACCCTTGTGGTTGAAATATCCGCATCATTTATTGAAGATTTTGGAGGTAAAATAGGAGCATCAACTGGTGATTTTACTGGTTCCACTGGTTTTTCTGCTCTTCTGGTCTCTATTTCCGCTTCTTCTTTTATTTCTGGTTTCGCTTCATGTTTTTCATCTTCTTTTTGCCATACCCCTATTACACTTGTAATTTTTTCTGGTGCACCTACATTCATACCCTTTAAAAGCATTGGTTTGAAAAATTCATCTATCTTTTTATAGGCGTCTGGCATATTTTCCACCTCTTCACGAGCGAAATAACCAGTTTTAAGAGTATCATAACCATCAACTTTAGAATATGTTCTATCGACAAAATTATCCACAAAATTTTCTTTCAATTCTATTTTTTCTCCTCTTATAAGTGCTGCTTTGTCAGTTATAAACTCCTTTACATTAACAGCCACTCGCATTAAAAATATTTTACCATTGGCTTTAATGGGAACTCCAATGCAAATATCACTATTAACGTTTAAAAGTTTTACAAATTTTTCCTTTTCTTTTGGATTATCTTTAAATTCATTGTATAATTTTATAATTTTCTCAAGTTCTCTTTTTAATGCTAATTTGCAATTATCATTTAAAGGCTTTTTATCACTCCCTTCTTTACTTTCATAGACATCGGAAAAATCATATACAACGGAATTGCTTCCTGTTTTAAAAACATTATTTTCGCCAAATACCCTTCCAAGTCCACCAATTCTAGAATTTTCATTTCTTAAATTGTCTGATATAAGCGATACATCAGGAATATCGCCTCCGTTAAAATCTTTTTTATATACGTTCATATAATCTTCAATTTTTAAAGTTTCACTTTTTTCTCTTTTTTTTACGAGTTCATGATGACTATTTATTTGAAGTACTGTTCTTCTATATTTTGCAATCAACTCTTCTAATCTTCTCTCTCTTTCTTGCGTTACTTTAATTTGCTCTTTAGGTGGTAACTCCCCAATTGTTTCTTTCCATCTTTTATCATTTTCTTTTCCATATTTTTCTTTAATTTCTTTTGTAATTTCTGTTTTTTGTTGTTCTAATTCTTCAATTGTAATTCCTATTTTTTGTTGTCCTAATTCTACATTTTCCATATAATCTCCTAAAATTATTAATAATGACCATTATAACATAATTAATGTTCTTTTGCAAATATTTTGCTTTTTATTTTATTGTATAATATATAATATAATATAGAGAATATTATATTTTGTTTATGAGTTTGGCAGATTTAACATTATTGAATGCAAGGAAAGGGCTTTTAGAAAAAAAATTTAGCGCGGTGGAATTATTAAATGATTGCATTGTAAATGTTGAAAAAAATAGGAAATTGAATGCCTATATTACTGAAACTCTCGATTTAGCCACTCAAAGAGCAAAAGAATCTGATGTAAAAATTGCAAAAGGAGATGCCAGAAAACTTGAAGGAATTCCATTTGGAATGAAAGATGTTTTTTGCACAAAAGGAATAAAAACAACTGTGGGTTCAAGAATTTTAGAAAATTTTATTCCACCCTATTCATCAACTTATTCACAAAAAATGGATGATGCTGGATATGTAATGATTGGAAAGACAAATTGTGCCGAATTTTGTGCTGATGGCACAAATAAAACCAGTTATTTTGGTCATGTAATAAATTCATATAAAGCGAAGGGTGATCCAAGAGATTTAGTGCCTGGTGGTTCATCTGGCGGTTCTGTTGTGGCATTGGCCACAAATACTTGTCTTGCATCTGCGGGAACTGATACTGGTGGAAGTATTAGACAGCCAGCAGCATATACAAATTTAGTTGGTTTACGAACAACTTATGGTAGAATTTCAAGATATGGCACAATTGCTTATGCCAGTTCATTGGATCAGGCAGGTTTTTTTACAAAAGATGTACGAGACATGGCTTATATAGCACCAATTGTATTTGGCAAAGATGACAAAGATTCCACAAGTGCGGAACAGCCAATTCCAAATTTGTTAGGTAATTTAAATTCTAATATTAAGGGTAAAAAAGTTGGTATTGTCAAAGGCTTTACTAAATATATTGATAATGATATTGAAAAAGATATTGCAAAAAATTACTATGAATGCCTTGAAAAACTCAAAAAAGGTGGTGCAGAATTGGTGGAGGTGGATTTACCAACACTTGAAGTTATGGACATCCTATATCAATCCATAAGTTATGTGGAGTTAATGTCAAATTTAGAACGATATGATGGAGTAAGATATGGTAGACGAACCGATAAAGAAGTAAAAAATCTCGAAGAATTGTATGTAAAATCAAGAAGTGAAGGCTTTGGTGAAAATATTAAAAAACGAATTTTAACTGCCACATATTTGGCTTCAAGTGATAATTATGAAAAGTATTTTTTGAAATCGTTAAAAATAAAAAGAAAGATTGCAAACGAATATAACGAAGCTTTTAAAATGGTGGATGTGATATTTAATCCTGCTGTATCAAGATTTGCGTTTCCTATAAATCCAACTGATGAAGAAAATGTAATACTTGAAAAACAAGGAACAATAGAAGATTATTTTTTGGATGGCGTAAATCAAGCAGGATTACCTGGAATTACAATACCAACTGGATTAGGTGGCAATGAATTGCCAACAGGAATGACAATGACGGCAAAACATTTTGATGAGCAAAGTTTGTTAAATTTTGGGTTATTTTTAGAGGAAAATAAATAAAAATATGAAAAAATTTTTGGTTTTGTTTTTGTTTTTTATCTCCATTGCAAATGCTGATAATAGTTTGTTGTTTTTTGAATTACAAGGTATAACGGCTTGGCAATCATCTGATAAAAAATTTGTTCCATATTCATCGGACAATAAATATGATGCTATGCAATTAAATTCTATTGGTATTGATTTTGTAAAAAAATTTTCCAATGAAACTAGGGATTATTTGACTTTTGCGATGCAATTTAGATTTGCATATAATGAGGCAGAAGATAATAAGATGCAACCACAAATATATAATTTATATTTAAATTATAAGAGTGAAAATTCCAACAATATATGGTTTGGACGAAATAAGATAGCCTATGGATTTAATTCTTATTTGGACACACATGCTGATTTATTGAGGCTTCCAATAATGCTTACGGAGGATTGGGGCGTTGGTTTTTCAAAGGATTTAGAGCATGGAGATTTGAGAATTTCACTAACTACTGGTAGTGGAATGCCGTTGGTTTTTAATAACAAAATTTTATATTCCACCACCGATGAGATTAAAAAATTGAGGGGTAAGGATAATTATATTTTTACCGTGAGAGCATCAATCGGTATATTGGAGCAAAATAATTACAATGCTGGTGTATCTTTTATGACTGGAAATGTAGTTGATAGCATGGGATACAAAATTATGCCAAGTATGGAAAATACGGAAATGATGGATATGATAGTATTTAGAACAACGGAAATTATAAGGGGTGCAATAGATTTTAATTATGTTTTCGATAACATTGAAATGAAATTTGAAGCGGATTATGGAAATGAAAATGAAACAAAAATTTTTAATCTTTTTTACAGATTTAGTATCAATGTAATCGATGAATTAAAATTTGAAACACAAATTTTATATGAACAAAGAAAATGGAATGAAAAAAAAGAAAATGGAATGGAAAGAGTAGGGGATATTTTAGAAATGGATGAAAAAAATCTTTTTTTTGGAGTGGGTGCGGTTTATAAAATAAATGGAGATTTAACGTTGAGAACCATGTATGAAAGAGAAAAAAAGAGTGGTGAATATAGGATTGTAGGACAAGTTTATTGGTATTTTGGAATGTAAATATCCATCATTTATGTTTATTGTTTGATTCCAACTTATCACTTTCTCTATAATGGGGCAGGGGATTTATCTATCTTATCAAGGAAAATGTAATTGTATAAAGTTAAATCTCTTCTTAAAATTACAATAGTAATTTGACCTTTCCCAAAAAGAAGGACGATTATACAAGACACAAAAGAACAAAGTCCCATCACCAATACTGGATAATTAACCATTAAATTCCATTTTATCAAAAAAGCGGATTGAAAACTTGTCAATACTTTTTTTAAAAAAATATTTTTTTTCTCACTTCCTAAATTTTTTTTAAGTTATATAAAGTTAATAGGAGATTTTTATTTTGAGAATAGTTAGCATAAATATTAAAAGGGGTATAAATGCTAAGTATAGAGCAAAAAGACATAATGAAAGATATACAAGCGCTTTTTAAAAGTGTCTTTGATATTGATAAATACAATGCTTGGCTATCTAAAATGAATTTAGTGTTTATGAATGAAACTGAAATACAGTTTTCCGTATCAACTAATTTTATAAAAGAATATATAATGAGTAACTTTTATACCAATATCAAACAACTTTTAAGGACACACTATAATATTTTGATTGTAGAAATTGTTATTTTAAAAAAAGATGATAGCAATGTGGTTAGTATTTCCCCCAATGGTAATTTATATAATATTGGAATTGAATTAAAAAAAGAATATGTGTTTGAAAATTTTGTGGTTGGCAAGAGCAATGAATTGGCGTATAATGTAGCACAAAAGGTGGTCGATGGTGATAAAACTTTGAATCCGTTTTTTGTATATGGCAATGTAGGGCTTGGTAAAACTCATTTATTGCAATCAATTTGTTGGAAATTAAAGGAAAAATACAAAAAGCAAAACATAGTATATTTGACGGCAGAAAAATTTATGAGTTTATATGTAAATTCATTGTTAAATGACTCCACAAACAATTTTAAGGAACAAATTAAAAATATTGATGTGCTTGTGATTGATGATATACAATTTCTTGTAGGAAAAGAGGGCACCCAAAGAGAATTTTTCTTTACATTTAATACTTTGATAAATGAAAATAAAACCATAGTTTTAGCCTGCGATAAAGCACCAAATGATTTGCAAAAAATGGATGAAACCTTGAAGTCACGAATACAAAGTGGTATGATTGTTGATATTACAGAACCCGATTACAGATTGAAAGTTGAAATAACGAGGAAAAAGGTTGAAATATATGATTTGAAATGTAATGACAATATATTCGAAATAATAGCGGGTAAGCAAAATACAATCAGAGACATTGATGGTCTAATAAAAAAACTTGCTTTTGAACAAAAGATTTTACAAAAAGAGCCTGATTTAAGGGCCATTGGAAATATTTTGAATGAAAAAAAAACTATAATTTCATGTGGTTTAATACAGGAAAAGGTTGTGGAATATTTTAAAATTACAAAAGATGAATTGTTAGGTAATAAACGAAGTGAAAAGTTTATTTTGCCTCGTCATATTGCATTTTATTTGGCAAGAAAATTAACCAAAAAAAGTTATCCTGATTTGGCTACGGAATTCAATAAAAATCATGCAACTATTTTGAACGGATATAAAAAAATTGAAAATGAAATTGCGAACGGAAATTATGAAGTTATAAATATTATAAATATAATTAAGATATAAAAAAAGTGTAAATAAAATTATTTACACTTTTCTCTATAGATTGTTAAAATATTAGTTCTTTGTTTTGTTGATTAATTTATTTTTTGCAATCCATGGCATCATACTTCTTAATTCAGCACCAATTTTTTCAACTTGATGCTCGGCGCCAATTCGTCTTTCGGCTTTTAATTTAGGTTGTCCCACAGCACATTCTTGCATCCAATTGGTTACAAATGTTCCATTTTGAATGTCTTTCAAAACATCTTTCATTCTAGATTTAACGCTTGCATCCACAATCCTTGGACCACTTACATAGTCACCATATTCAGCAGTGTTTGAAATTGAATATCGCATATCAGCCATTCCACCTTGATAAATTAAATCAACAATTAATATAACCTCATGAACACACTCGAAAGATGCCATGTCTTCTGGATATCCGGCCTCTATCAATGTTTCAAAACCAGCCTTGATAAGTGATGTTAAACCACCACAAAGTACAACTTGCTCGCCAAATAAATCAGTTTCACATTCATTTCTAAATGTGGTTTCAATAATACCAGACCTACCAGCACCTATTCCACAAGCATAACTCATGGCTAATTCTCTTGCTTTTCCAGTAACATCTTGATGTACTGCAATCAAAGAAGGCACACCACCACCAGCAGCATATTCACCTCTAACGGTGTGACCAGGACCTTTTGGAGCAATCATAACAACATTTATATCATCTCTTGGTTCAATTAAATTGAAATGTATGCTTAATCCATGAGCAAAGGCAATGGTTGCATTTTTCTTTAAATTTGGTTTTAAATCAGTTTTGTATAAAGATGCTTGTAATTCATCAGGCACTAACACCATTACGAAATCTGCTTCTTTTGCGGCATCAACTGGTGTCAAAACTTTAAATCCAGCCTCTTCAGCTTTTGGTTTAGATTGAGAACCATCTCGCAAACCAACAATGACTTTTGCTCCACTATCTCGTAAATTTAAGGCATGGGCATGACCTTGTGACCCATATCCAATAATAGCAACAGTGATGTTTTTAATTGCATCCAACTTTGCATCTTTATCATAAAATATTTTCATAAAATAATCTTAGTTTCTATAATCTATATATTAAAAATTATAAATAAATTATCAAATAAATATTTATTTTCAAAAAGTACTTCCATGATTTACTTTTATGATGTATAATAAAATATATATAACAAAAACACATAGGGGGCGATTTGAAAAAAATATGAAAAAGTTTATTTTTTATTTTTAATGCAATGTTTATTTAATGTTTTTTTGTGGCACAGGATCATATTCCCATTCTCTATTTGGTGTGCATTTCATAATCCTTTTAAATGTCAAATAACATCCTTTAAACACGCCCCATTCTCGTATTGCTTCAATCCCATATTGCGAACATGTTGGTCTAAAATTGCATCTTTTTGGAAAAAATGGTGATATGCAAACTTGATAGACTTTAATCAAAAAAATAAAAATATGCTTCATAAATTGCTCAATTTATCCTTTTTTAACAATAATATTGTTGCAATCACAAAGTATGTTAAAACTAAAAATATATTGGAATCATACAAAGTCAATTTGTTATTTGATGAAAGAGCGGAAATTACATTGTTCAAAATAAATACAAGAAATCCAAACACAATTCCATAAATGATTGATAGGAACTTTCTATTTTCTCTGTTGTGTATAATTCCAAAATACGCACCAATTAAAATCATAAGAGAATACAAAAATGGGGTAGTTAGGAAGAAATAGTAACGAACTTGAAATTTTCTTGCGGAAAAACCAGAATCCTGCAATGACTTTATTGCATTTGGCAAGTCTACAAAACTGACATTTTCCGTATATTTAAACATTTCTTCAATATTATTGAGCATAAAATCTTGGGTAATTAGTGTTTTTATATGAATATATTCTACAAATTCCTGTTTTTGTCCCTCTTTTTTGACATAATTTAAGAATGAAACAATTTCGCCTTTATCTAATGATAAATAGGAACTATCTATTCTTTTAACAAAGTTATTATTTTTGTCTGTAAAAATTATAATTGCTTTTTTAAATAATAAAAGTTTTTTATAAACACCATCAACTCTCATCATAATGCTTCCACCATCTTCTAAATTATCTTGTTTAAACCAAAATCCATTTTTAAAAAAAATATAGTCATTATTTTTTTTATTATCAAAATCTTTTTTTATAACATTACTTTTGTAAACTAAATTTGAGGATAGTTGATTATAGTATATAATTGAAAACCAACCAAATAAAAATGCCATAAAAAGTGGAAATTTTATTATTTGAAAAATAGACAAACCACTTGCTCTCATAATTACAATTTCACTGCGATTGGAAAAATTGTAAAAAGTTAGCAAAGTTGCAATCAAAAGTATAAAATTTAGGGCAATTTCAAGCATATTTGGTATTTTGTAAACTGTTATTAAAAATGCAGGAACAAATTGTGAAGAATTTTCAATATCTTTACTTTGTTCAAAAAAATCAATTATGAATATTAGAAAAAAAAGGCCAAAATACAAAATAAGAAATTTTTTAATAATATCTTTTGTAATATAAAGTGAAAGTTTTTTTGGCATAAACATAAATCTATTGTAGGGTAAGAAAAAAGATATTGCAAAATATTTTTTATTATTCAATAATCATATTATGAGAGAAATTTGCTTTGATACGGAAACAACTGGTACAGAACCAAACAAGAGCGATAGAATAATATCAATCGGTTGCGTTGAGATTGATGAAAAAGGTAATAGAACTGGCAAAGATTTTTATGAAATATTAGATCCTGAGTGTAAAATAAGTGCTACAATTACAAATATTACAGGATTTGTTGATGGTGATTTAAAAGGAAAGCCAAAATTTGTAGATATTGTGGATGAATTTTTGAAATTTATTGGAAATGATACACTTGTGGCACACAATGCTCCATTCGATATAAAATTTGTCAATGCTGAATTACATAGAATTGGAAGGGAACCGTTGAAAAACAAGGTAATAGATACACTGTTGCTTGCAAAAATTGCCATTACGGAAGGTAGCAGAAAACTTGATGCTTTGGCGGAAAAATATAATGTCGATGCTTCAAAAAGAACAAAACATGGTGCCTTGATTGATAGTGAAATTTTAGCCGATGTGTATAAAAGTCTTAAAAAAAATGAAAAAATTATGGAATACAACGAATTTAAGGATGAAAAAAAGAAGGAACAGGAAAATTTTTTATCCTTTAAAGATGGAATAAAAAATAAGCAAAAGATAAAAAGTTTTGTTTTTGTGCCAAAGAATGATGAAATAGAGGCACATAACAAGTTTATTCAAAAAAATGTAAAGGGAAGTATTTGGCAATGACTAATATTAAATTTTATGACTTAAATGAGGATACAAATGAATTTTTATACAAATTTGTAAAGAAAATTTATAGCACAGACAAAAAAGTCTTAATCCACTTTGATAACAAAGAAGAAATGGTTATTTTGGATACTTTCCTATGGACACACAAAAAGATTGATTTCTTACCACATTTGCTTTCAGATGATGAAAATGCAGATATAACTCCAATAATTCTCACTGATAAAATGGAAAATAAAAACAATGCAGATGTTATAATCGTGAATTCATTTGTGAATAATAAGGAGTTTTTGAATAAATTTGAAAAAATTTACTACATTATTAGTTTTGACAAAATAGAAAAAGGAAGACAAGATTATAAAAATTATAAAAGCAAAGAATATCATTTAACCGTTTTAAAAAAAAATGAAAATGCCGAGTGGATAGAAAGTTAGTTGATTCTTCTAATTCTTATCCTCCCTTTATTTTTTCCTCTATCTTTCCACCATCCCAAAAATTGCGATGTGCTATCCACTTGATCATCGTGGTTTCCTGCCGGAAAATTATACAATTCGTTTTCATATTCCACAAGCCAATCTGCATTTTTTGGTAAATAAACAATACCACTTTCAAATAGCGGACTTACACTTGCGAGCCTTGTAATTTTATCTTTTGATACCTTAATGGCAATAATTCCAATTACACCCTTCAAATCTTGTATTAAACTTTGTCCGCTTGCTTTATCTTCAATTAAAATTGCCTCAGGATTCCATTTTTCAATCAAATTTATCGTAGTTTTTTTCAAATCTGGGTAATCAAGCCATTTTCTAATTACATCCATCAAATATAACTTTTCATCATATTCTTTCCAAATTGTGCATACGGTTGGATCATTGTTAACACCAGTTTTAATTGCTGTATCAAAAGATAAATACACTAAGCCACCATTCAATTCTTCATAATATTTCATCCATTCGGCTTTGATAATTCCATCACCCTTTATGAATGGATTTTGCAAATATTGAGCTGAAAATATATAACTTCCCATATCTTTTTTAATTTTGTTAATTTCCGTTAAACTTTCTCTATCATTATGTAAAATTTCATTTTGTTTATAGGTGTAATTCTTATAAATATAGTCTTTATCTGCTATTGCTGGTATATTCAATATCGTCCAATCATGTTCTTTGCTTGTTAAATTACCAACCAAATCATCTTGATGTAGTCGTTGCATGACAATTACAATAGCCCCTCTTTTTTTATCATTAAGCCTTGAAATAAAAGTATTTCCAAACCATTCAATGGTTTTTGCTCTGTATTTTTCATTCATAACCTGTTGCGGATTGTGTGGATCATCAATTATCAAAATATCGCCACCCTCACCAGTTAAACTACCACCAACGGAAGTGGCAAAGCGAAATCCATTTTTTGTGGTGGAAAATTTTGTTTTTTCATTTTGTCCTTTTATAATTTCACAATCAGGAAATACACTCTTAAACCATTGTGAAGTCATAATTGAGCGGCAATCTGTGGAATGTTTTGTGGCAAGAATGTCACTGTAACTTGCAACAATTATACGAGAATATGGCTTATTTCCAATGACAAATGCGGGAAATGCTACACTCACGCATATGGATTTAAGGTATCTGGGAGGAATTGTTATAATGAGTCTTTTAATTTCCCCGTTATAAATTTTTTCCAAATGATAGGCAATCGTGTCAATGTGCCAGTTGTGTTTGTATTCCTGTCCATAATTTATGGTGGAAAAAGTTTTGTTTATAAAGGACGGAAAATCCGTCTTTAAAATGTGATTTCTTAATTGCAGTGGTGTCATGTTAATATTATACCACAAAAAGAAAAAGCAGGGAAGTACAAAATGAAAATTATTTTTTTATTGAAACACTTCCCTTCTTAACTATGTGATTACTTATATATTAAAGTTTCACATCCTTCCTTTACATGAGCCAGCGTCTATTGCTGATATTCTCCTATCTACTTCGTTTCGAATCCTCATCAACTCTTCTTTATTCGTCTTGGAAATTTGTTTTAATAAATTGTTAATATCATCACCGGTATCTTTTCGTAATGATGGTGTTTTAGCAGTAATGTTTTGCAATATACTATCTAAATTTTTTATAACTCCAGAGTTACCTGTTTGTTTTTCTTTTATAAATGCTAAACATCCCACATCTAATCCTTTCAACAATCCATACTTTTCTGGAAGTAAACAATGTTCAATCTCATCATAAACAACCACACTTTTTGTTTCTGTTTCTGCGGTATTTTTTGAAAATTGTTGTTGTTGATATTGCGTAAAGAATCTTTTTTCCAACAATTTTGCTCTCTCTTCTCCTTCCACTTTATAATCAAGTTTTCCAAAAGCATCGTATGTTATAAAAATTTGATTTTGTTTTGTTCCTTCTGTTTCCTTTTCACATATTCGACTCAATAATTCAATCTCATCTGAGATATTTGCATTTTTCTCTGTTGCTTTTTGATTAAATTTCTTAATGAAAAAGTTCAAAGGAATTCCAACTACATCATCAGGAATTCCAACTGCATCATCATCCACCGCTGCTGATTTCGATGCCGTTGAGAGGGGAGATGCTACATTAGTTAATGTTTTTGATGCTTTTTCATATACACCATTAGTATTATAAACTTCATCTCTTTGCGTTTTCGTAAAAATTCCTGCAACAATAAAAGGTTCGAAAATTTCTTCAAATTTTTCTCTCGGTTGTCTTGGAATACCTATCATATCAAAAGTCTCACCTTTTTGGTTTATAAGACTGATTGAAACCATGGATTGCTGTTTTAAAAGCCTAGCATTAGGTAGACCTATCATTCTAAAATTTGTATTAACATTTCCCAAATAATCGGTATTTCTCTTTAAATCAGCAATCAATTTGGGTGTAAAATGCTCAGGAGAGAGACTATTGATAAAAGCCTCTCTATTTTCTAATATTTGTTCGTTCGTTAGAGTTTCCTCTGGTTTTGGTGTAGTTGAAACTAATGTTGGAGATTCCTCAGTAACAATATTTATTTCGCCTTTTAAAAAAGCCGTTATTTTTTCTCTTGTAAAAATATTGTTGTCTATGAAGGTATGAAAATTATTATTAATAATTTCATCAAAATCAGAAGAATTCATTTCACTTAACTTTTTGGTACTTTGAGAGATAATTGCGTGGCTTTCTAATCCATCCGTTTCATCTGTTAAAAATAAAAGTGTAATTTTTTCATTCATCATTTTAATCGAAAACCTTGTTTCATGTCCAGAAAGATAAATGGGTAATATTTCGTTAAATGTATCATCATTAATTGTTTTATCTTTTAGCAACTGATTTAAAAAATCTGTTCTTTTTTCAAGAACTTCTGGTGATAGTTCTGCCATATTTATAAATACCATTTTTATTAAACTTTTAACATTCTAACACAAAAAAAAAAAAAAGCAAGTTTATTTTAATATATTAAAATAAATATTATTTTATTATGGTAAAAATAAAATTGATATAATAAAAAAAACTATTAAAATATGAGTAAATTTATATTCTTGACTTTTTATTTTAAAAACTTCATAATATGGAATATATGGATTTTACATTTAAAATTTTATTATCTACAAATAGTATCATTTCACAAAATAATACTACTATATGTTCTTGTATGCAAACGATGTGCTCATATAGAGCATCATAAAAAATATAAATACTTTTCAAGTATTTGGTTTGAGAATAAATTAGTTCAAGAATAACCATTGTAAAAAATAATAAGAATGAATAAAAAGAGGTCAACATGAATGCTGATTTTAAATGTCTCCAAAGAATACTCCCGCCAAGATTTAAAAGAGAGCGGCGAACTTTAGGTGAAAGAGAAAAGGACGGATTACAAAATCTTGGTAAAAATTTTATGAGAAAAGCGATAACAAATAATAAATTTGTACTATTGCAAAATACAAGTGTTTTAATAGACACAATAGAACGAAAAATAAATACTGGCACAACAATTGATTTTGCAATTCCGTTTTTTCCAACTCTCATAAAGAAAGACGGATTACCAACTGATGACGAAGCAATATTGATTGCGATAGATAATGCTTATAGATTTGTAAAGGAAATAAGTATAATAATTAATAGATCCACAACTTTTACTTTTCAATTCGATACAGCGATTTTAGATTGGGGTGAACCTATTGCCCCCAGTGTCGCAAAATATATTAAAAGTGTAAATGTGATATTTAATAAACTTCAAGAATACAATAATATAAATGAAACAAAGAATTTGGTACAATTGAGAATTTATGATACTGTTGGTGAAGGTTTTTTTGATATAGATGCGCCAAATAGAATTTTAACTAATGAAGAATTAAAAGAGAGATTTGATAATTCTATTGGGAATATTAAAAATTTAGTACAAGATAATTTTGAAAATTTTAGAACAAAATTCGAAGAAATGTGTAAAAAATATAAAATTCCCGATGAGGATTTTTATATCAATAGTCAGGAAAGAAAAGAAGTTGTGGAAAGAAATAAAAAATGGCTTATTCAATTTTTTCCGGAAGTTACACATCAAATAGAGGAAAATAATTTAGGCGCAAAAAAAGAAAGGGTAATAGATTTATTTAGGGCAGTATTAGAGGAAAAATTTAGAAAATCAAATAGTGTAAGACTGTCACCACACGGAAGAAATGCAGATGAAGTGCAAAAAATTGGATTTGATTTTTTTCTAAATAGACGAACGCAATCAAGGGAACCTTGGATTGGAACTTATGTGGAATATGAAAATGGTAGTTGTGATTTACTATCCCCGATAGATTTATTTTTAAAAAACGACAATTTTAAAATTGATATTTTTAAAAAAATAAAACCACCTTTTCAAAAAAAGATTTTAGAAAATATTTTTGCTTATAATTCAATAATGAGCGCTAAACAAAAAGAAGAAACTATTTCATCACTTGCATTTGATGAAATTGGGTTAGATAAAAAAACAATAATCCCGAATTATCTTAGAGAAGAGATAGGTTATAGATTGGTGGAGGCAAAAAGAGAAGTAAAAAACTCGTATATGCATCTAAATAGATAAAGTTGCTATTATTTTAATAATTTTTATTATTTTATTAATTTTAACTAAAAAAGGTGGCATTAATGATAAGCAAAAATGAAACAATAGAAAATGTGATTTTAACAATAAACACATTTCGTAGAAAAAAAGAGGGCAGCGAAAAGTGGACTATTAATGGACAGAAGGTGGTTAGGGAAAAAATTTCAAACTATTATGATAATAAGGAGCCATTGCAATTTATTATTCCTGACTTCCCTTGGAAATCCAGTAACAAACGAGATAAGGTAATGGGTGATATTCCTGACGATGGTGAATTATTGTCTCTCTATTATTTTGACTATTTGATGGCATCCTTATCAAATATTTACCCATTTGATTCTGTTATGTATATATTTTTGGATAGTTATTTATTTAATGACTTGATTTTTATTGAGGATAAAACAGCAAAAAGATATATAAATGAATTTAAAAGAGTGGCAAAAAACTTTAAACATATCAAATTGCTTGAATGTAAAGACCTGTTTCCAAATGCGAAAACCAGCAAAGAAATAAGAGAAGAATATGTAAAAAAGTATTGTTGGAGTAGGGAAGAAACGGAAAAACGATTAAAAGAAAAAGAAAAAACGGCATTTGAAAGATATAATAGAGGAATACCATTTTTGCAAGAAGAGTTAGCATATTGGTTGGAAAAATTGAGTGAAAAAGAGGTGCAGAATAAATTTTACAATG
Organism: Rickettsiales bacterium; assembly: GCA_031289855.1. GTDB lineage: Bacteria > Pseudomonadota > Alphaproteobacteria > Rickettsiales > UBA1997 > JAIRSX01. Next base: position 2,864 of record JAITOR010000064.1, on the reverse strand, counting down.
AATTGATGGTGGAATTTGTGTTGAGAGATATTGGTTTGTCTAATTTACTTGAAGAGAAAACTGGTAAATATATAAGATGTTCCAGATATGCACAAGATGGTAATACTACAAAATTAGGTATTGATTTTTTTGCCGGTGGCAATGGTAAAAATGATGCTCCTTGGCACAGAATGTTATTGAGAAAACTTGATGGTAGTTTTGATTGGATTCGACGAAAAGATGGTGAAAAAAATCCAAATTATAAATTAATTACTACAAATGATGGGGAAAGTGGCTATTTTGTGGAGGTGGAGTGAGTACAAAAGAAAAGATAAAATGGCAATTGTCAACCCAAATTGAATTGATAGAAAAGTATAATCCGTCCCTAAAAATTGATACCATAAAGAAAAAAAGTGTTGGTTATAATGATGTGCTTATGGTAAATGACAATCTGTTTTTTAAATTCCCTATTGAAAATGGAATTATAAATAGATACAAAAGGGAACAATATATCACAAATACTATTAGAAAAAACATCACTTTCAAAATACCTGACATTAAAATTATTGAGGATGGCGATAAGTATTTTATTTCCTATGATGGTATTGTAGGTATTGATTATTGGGGTTTTAAAAAGTTAAAATATAACTTTTGGGATTTGAAAGATACAACAAGCGACAAAAAAGTAATCCCAATAATTGCTGACGACTTAACAAAGGGTAAAAAAATTGCATTTAATTTGATATATGATGCTTCTTTATCAGTTGGCAGTAGCGACTTTATCGATAAACAAAATTATTTACAGGGCTCTAATGCCATATATAGATATTTGAGACATTTTAATAATGATAAGATACAAATTAGAGAGTATGATATATTGGCAGATTATCCACAAAAACAGCAAAATTCTTTTTTGTCTTCGGAATCTTTAAAATGTACGCATATTCAAAGAATGGAAAAATTGGATATATTATTTCATACGGATGATGGAAATAACAAAATAAATGATATATATCAAAAATTAAAATTTTTTTTTGCTTCTAATCATAATTTACAACCGCAAAAAATATTGGAGATTCAAGGGGATTGGTTATCAAAAAATTTCAGTGAAGAATATGCGAAAAAATATACTGGTAGTATAACTGAGTCTTGCGAAATTTTTAAATTGCAAGATGAAATCTCACGAGAAGGAAATGGTATTATTAGACTATCTCCACATGAAAAAAAACGAATTAGAACAAAACAAGTATGGTTTTTCATTTTATCCTAAAACTACTATAATGCAGGAACCTTGGGTTGGAGTTTTAGATAGACCACTTCCATTATATTGGAAAGAAAGACCAGAATTTATTAAAAGGGGAAAAAGAGGTATAAATGAAAAACAAAGAATAGAAAAAATTAAGTTTACATTAAGAAGTAAAGTAACAAAATGTAATTTGGGAAAAAAATCTGATATTTGGAATTGGAAAATAAAATTATTAAATGATTTATTGCTAAATAAAGAATCGATAACATTTTTAGAAAGATTAGAAAAATGTAGAACGGATTACAAAATTTTAAAGCAACAAGGGAGACAGAATGGAAAATAAATTTAATGGTGATATTTTGCAGTATATTACGGAAACACCTATTTATATTAAGAAAATTATTGAAAATAATAATATTTTTGATGATGCGGTTAAGTATTATTTGAACAACAAAATAGAACAAATATACTTGCTTGGCACGGGCACTTCTCTACATGCTCATATATCGTCTAAAATGTTTATGGAAAAAATATTGAAAATCCCCATTTATTGCGAGGACGCTATGATTTTTAATGATTATACCAACATTTACAATAAAAATACATTAGTAATTGCGAGTTCGCATGGAGGAAGGTCAACCTCCACCATAAATGCTTTGGATAAGGCAAGAAATTTAGGATGTAAAACCATTGCTTCCACAGCTATTCATAACAGCGAAATAACAAAGCATAGTGATAAGGTTTTGTATTGTGAAATTGGTGAAGAAAAAGCGGGTCCAAAAACAAAAGGATATTTATGTGCCATTATTACAAATATGATTTTTGCTTTGTCTATTGCAAAACAAAAAGAATAATATATAGATAGGATTTTGAAAACAAGTGATAATATACCAAATATTGTTGATGTGACACAGAAGTGGTATCAAAAACATAGGGATGAATTACTGAAATCCCGTAGGCTTGTGATAATTGGCTACGATAATAATGTTGGAACATATATGGAAGGAACATTAAAATTACTTGAATCGGTTAGATATAGTGTATGTGGCTATGAATTGGAACAATTTATGCATGGAATTTATCATTCAATTTGGGAAAATGATTATATGTTTTATATAGGTGCAAAAGAAGGTAGACATTATGAAAAAATGTTGAAAATGAAATATTATTTTGATAAAGAAAGACACAATCATAATTTTATATTTACGGGTGATAAATCACAGATTGATGGAAAAAATTTTGTAGCTGACTTTGTGGATGATGATGAATTTTCTTGCTTGGAATATATAGTGCCTTTATACACATTAGTTGCTTTGCTTTCAAGGGATTTAGGTATCAATGCTAATGTGCCAAGTTACCCAGAATTCCATAAGAAAATGGGAAGTTATATTTGGTAATATTGATAATATAAATACTTTTCAAGTATTTGGTTTGAGAATAAATTAATTCAAGAATAACCATTGTAAAAAATAAAATTGATATAATGAAAAAATATTAAGTTATATAGTGTATTGATTTTTGATATTCTTATTGCTCCAAAAGGATATTAAAAAGGAAAAGAGATGAAATTTGCTACAATTTTCCCCAAACAATACTTAATTATCTTTTATGTTTTATTTTATATTGTTTTTTTTTAGAT